>JAKAPZ010000018.1 GCA_021822985.1 Thermoplasmata archaeon
GGATTATGTGTATAAGTGCAGAAAAATTGTGGAAATGCATATTGAAAAACAGGTTGAAGGATTGCGTGTCTATCCCAAGGGAGGCGGAGTGCTTTTCCATCTTGGGCTGGTTCCCGAAAATAAAAGGGAGAATGTGTTGGATATCGTATCAGCACTTGCGGAAAAATACGGGATGGAGCTTTACACCGGGAAGAGTATAGCCGAGATCAAGATTCCAGGCTCAAACAAGGGGGACGCCATAAGGATGTTCCGCAACGGAAAGCCATGCCTCGTTGCAGGCGATGAAATGACGGATGAATTTGCGTTCTCAGCATGCCCCGAATGCATAAGCATACATGTTGGCAATTCGAAAACTGCCGCAAAATACAGCGTTCCTGACGTGGAAACTTTCCTCTCCATAATGGAATTGCTTGCTTAGATGCCACTCACGTCATAAAGATCAAGCCTTCTGTGATCCAGAACACGAATATTGTTCCTGTACTCCTCAACATCATTCATATCCAGTTCAGCAGAGATGCTGCATGGTTCGTTTCCCGCTTCCGATATTATCCTTCCATCGGGCCCGATGATCATTGAATGCCCCACAAATTCCTCCCCGCACTGTGCGGATGCCGCGATGAAGACACCATTCTCCATGGCCCTTGCGGTGAGAAGCGTCTTCCATGTCTCATATTTCATGTTTCCCGCGTAGAATCCTGCCTGTATGTAGATGATCCTTGCACCACGCATGGCATAAATTCTGGAGAGTTCAGGAAACCTGATGTCATAGCATATTTCGATTCCTGAATCAATCCCTGATACCCCAAAAGGTTCTGGTATGGCATTACCCTGGGAATGAATGGAAGATTCAGCATATTTCCCTGCATCAAAGAGATGTGCCTTCGAATAGCGGCCGTTGATGATTCCCATGCTGTTTATGGAGAGAGAAGTGTTGTAAGGTTTTCCATAGGTTTTTTCGATGAAATTAACAATGGCCCCCACACCTGATTCCCTGCACTGTGCAGAAATGGAACTGATGAAATTTCCACCGGTTTTCTCTGCGCATGATATATAACGATCCGTCCTGGAATAATCAGGATGCAGCATGGAATATTCCGGAAAAACGCATACATCCTGATCCTTTCCGGTGTTCCTGATGCCTTCAAGAATCCATTCAAGATTCTCTTCAGGTGTATCCGATGATTGCATCTGGAACACCTTCACCCTGATCTTATCCTGCAACATACCACCTAGGACCTGAGATTGAGCTTTTCCGGAAGATATGTGTCAGTGACGAAGTTGAGACCATATTTTGCCAGTGCCTGCTGCTCAGCCTTCTTTCCGATCTTAAGCATAGTCTCAATCTCGGATCTCCAGAACTCCGTGTTGAATCTCGGATCCTGAAGTTCAGAATTCAGGGCTGCAATATCCTTGTCCGTGAGAACATCAGTTGGGAGATCATATGAGAGTATGTCCGTAGCAGTGATGCCCAGATACTCCGCTGTGGGTACCGCAAGCCAGTGTGAGATGTGCGCTGTCTTGATTGCTCCGTATGCGATGGATGCATAGATCCTGAATGACCATGGGTCACCATCCGTGAACACATACACGGGAAGATGCATCTCCTCATTCATTCTCTTCAGGAGTCTCCTTGTGCTCCTTGCAGGCTGTCCCTTCAGATGCACGAGTACTGCCCTGAAATCTTCGTCGAAACGGTTCTCCACAAGCCTGTCGAACATACCTCCCGTTTCCATCGCAAGTATCATATCTGCATCCTGCGAGATGAGGTGAAGTTTCTCATCCTCAACGTTGTATGGAATAGTGTATCCTGAATCTCCAACATCATCCCTGCAGTTGATCCTCTTGAACTCCCCCTTCCTGTTCTTCTCCTCCAGTGTTATGTTCCCGATTATGCTTGCTCCATTCTCCTCCGGCCTCAGATGGAAATCCTCCCTCATGAGTTCGGATATGACCTCCATGTCCTCCACAAGCAGATTGGATTCGTCCTGAGATTCGAATTTGTAATCCTTCCACCCTTCCGATATGTAGTACATTTCCCTGAGCGTGGATGATTTTGATTCCTTCAGCATGTCAAGTATGAACTGGATGGAGTATAGTGATTTTGCGAGAAATTGCGCACCATCCATCTTCCTTGCATTCCTCCTGATCTCCTGGTCACCGTATTTCCATACTCCCAGAAGTGAGTCAAGAACAATATTCTCCTTTGTTCTGGACTTTATGCTGATCTCCGGAACCTCTCCGCTCTTTATCTGATCATATACAAGTTTTACAAGCTTCTTCAGGTATTCCTCTGTATTATTCCTCTGATTCATATGCTTCAACCCCCTTTAGGCCCCAGTCCGACGGGAGCTCGTCTGCGCCCTGCACAAGCACAGGATTTATTCCCGTGAAATAGTATTCCGCCTCGTCGCTCTGATTCAATGGTTCCGTGTGCTCATACACAAATTTCTCTGACATTCCCAGATCCTCGATTTTCTTATCCAGATCCCCGTTCCTGAATACGATCTTCAGGTTCATGGATATGGGATTCATGGTGTAATTGATGACCTCGGTAACCGAATATTTATTTCCGTCTTTCTCCCTGAATGTCTCCCTCACGAACACCACGTTTGCAATCTTGCTTATGACAACCCTGCAGTCGGGCATTTCCATGGAGAGTATCTCACTGCTCTTCCTTGCGATTTCCGGTATGACAGTGCTTACAAGATTGAATTTTTCTCCCATCTTCTTGTTCCTCTCAGCCCTGCTGTTGAATCTCCTCAGCTGCTTCAGCTCCATCTTTATGGCATATTTGACTGCCTCTGTTATCTCGTCCACAGGTGCTATGGCTTCCTTGGACTCGGATGTGTACGGAAGCCTTGGCCCGAACACATGAACCATGATGATTGCTGGGCCGTAAGGAACCCCCTTTCCCTGCTTCTGTTCAAACCCGAACTGCCTCCAGTCCGTTTCGCTTATGGCTTTTGTGATTGCACATGAGCCGGGATGGAAAAGCAGCGGCACCTTGTTCGCATACCTCAGTATGAGTATGGGCTGATCCACCGGAAGGGCCCCTCCATAGACCATTCCTGTCTCAACCGAAAACGGATTTCCCTTGTATATGGCAACTCTCCCGGTCACGGGCCTTCCATAGAAGGACGGCTTATGCTCCCCATATACGGAAAGCATTCCGGTCCTGATGAATTTCTCGGAAATGGGTGAAAGTGATTCGCCTGAAGGAGGCATGAGTTTAGTTGAATTGATTCCCCTGATGATGCTCTCCGCCCTGACCTTATCGATGGAATGCGGTGGAGTTCCCGGCTCTATTCCGGATTTTTCAAGTATCTCAAGTGCGGTGGCCCTGCTTATTCTTGAGAATGCATTTATGAGCACATTTTCAAGGGAACTCTCACTGCTGTCTGCACATATTCCCATTATATCCCCTATTTCAACACCATAGGGATGCGGTTTTGTGGCCTTCGGGGGTTTTGAGGGCTCATCAATTGTTTTTTCGAATATGAATTTCTTTCCTTCAGGATCAGTGAAGGATATCTTCGCATTGGGGTTGACCACTGCAAGTTCCTTGAGATATTCAAAGATTGACTGCCTTCCTGTCACATACCTGCCCTTTGCCTTTATGCATATTTCCGTTCCCGATTCATGGGGCCAGATCACAGGATCCTCACTGTGCACATTGGCAACATTGTTCTTTATGTCAATCCCAAGCACAAACTTGTATGCAACGGAATCCACTTTTCTTCTGGTTGTTATGATGCTGGGCTCACCGGATGTGCTCTGCCCATAAAGTATGGCTGCAGTTATTCCTATCCCCTGCTGTCCCCTGGACTGCTTGAGCACATGGAATCTTGATCCATACAGGAGCTGGCCGAACACTTTCGGAACAATTGAACGTTCAATGCCGGGGCCATTATCGAGCACCTTCACCTCATAAAGATCATCCTTCAGTGGGCTTATCTCAACAGAAATTTCAGGAGTCGTTCCGCTCTCCTCGCATGCGTCCAGTGAGTTGTCAACGGCCTCCTTCACCATCATGAAAAGTGATTTTTGAAGAGAATCAAAGCCAAGCATGTGCCTGTTTTTCTCAAAAAACTCTGACACAGAAACCTGCCTGTAACTTTCCGTTTCAGTCTTTTTAGGCATAACTACCACATCGGTTATGGCTTATATTATTTTGTATGTGTTCAGTTATTTGATATTGAAATTTAATGCCACACTTAGATCGTAATACCCAAAACTGATGCTGTATGAGGAGGCCCCGGAATCTTTTGCAAATGACTTCAGGATTCCAATTGCATGAGTCAGGATTTTTTCAAGAATGTCCCACGTTTTGAACTTAACTCCGTTCACCCAATCCACAAGTGATCTGTCTGCACCTCCAATTTTGGAATATGCGTCATCTACAGCAGAATCAAGACTCTTTCTCAGGTTTCCTATTTTTGAAATAAGGGAAGCCATGATTTCCAGCCTGTTCTCACCTACGGATATGCTTTGTATCCTGCCATACAATCGCCCTGACTCGAGAAGGCACAATTTCAATCTCTCAATATCTGGCATGAGGGCCCTCCTGAGCACGATGTCAAGCCTTTTCTCCAGTTCCGTTTCAACCAGAGATTCAATCTTCTTCAATTCATCTTCAACCAGTTCTTCAACCGAAATATCAGTATTCTGATCACCTGTTGCAGCCATGAAGTGCCATGAAAATTAGTGTAAATAAGAATTTCTTCAATGATCAGATCAAAAAAAATTTGCAGAAATTTTCCTGGATTTATAGATCTGCTGTTTTCCACAACACAATCATATACAGGGACTGTAAACACCGGTCAAGATTAGTGCAATAACGCCGGAATAAAATTGACCCTTATCGCTGGTTTAATTTTGACCCAAGTACTCTGTATGACAGCGGTCTGAATTGTACGGTCTGGAGGTGTGGAGAATGATCAGAAACATGAGAGAAAAAGGAATGAGCATAATGATCCATAGCAAGGGAACTTAACATATCGAGAAACAGTGTGTGAAAATATCTTAATTCTGAACCATCCTGGAAACAGGAAAGAAAGAGGGGATCAAAACTTGATCCCTATATGGAACAGATAAAGTCTCTGATTGAGGGCCACAACCTTACCACAGTAAGGGTACTTGAAGAGATCAGGAAGAATGGTTACACAGGTGGATATACAATACTGAAGGATACTGCCATGATTATCCTGTCCTTTCTAATCTTCACACAGTAATCGCCAAGTATTGTTTTACCTCCACTGTATCCGTCTTTCCTGATCTCTTCTAATATTCTCACATTGGAGAGGTTATACTTTTCAATAAGATCTTTTATTTTGTCCTTATGCGGATCAAGCATGGATGTTCGTTTACTGTATTTTTTTAATGGAACATCCCTGCTGTTGGCATATTTCCTTACTGTCTTTCTGTCTATTCCCGTCTGTCTTGATATTTCAGATATGCTGATGCCCTTTTCAACCATATTTTTAATCATTCTCCACACCTCACTGCCAAGCAAATTCCATCACTGATCATGATAATCAAGTGGGGAATTTTAAACCGGCATTTTTGGGTATTTCTATTCCGGTGAAAATGGGGAATTTTAAACCGGCATTTACAAAATGATATTGCGGTGAGGTGAAATGTGCTATTCCAAGTGTCAGAGTTTTTGTGAATGTTATGTTCTCATAGAATGTGAAATTGCCAGTATTCATCATTCCAGTTATATTTGAAATTAGTGTGCGAAACCACTCAATTCCAAATGCGTGAAGAAAAAAGAAGCTCATATGCATTTGTACATTCCTCATAGCCTGCACGTGGCCCAAAACTGTCATTTTTGTCCGTTCCATTCCTAAATAACGGGTGGGAAATGGACAGAGACGTATTTGTTATGGACACAACGAGTTTAGAATGTGGGAAGTTAATCTTGGTGTAATTTGTTACTTCAAGGTGACTTATTGCCGTCCACATAGCTGTATCATAAACACTATAGCAATTCGAAATGTTGACATAATGTGATGAATTGCCAGGTTCCATAGAGAATCCCAGTGAAATCTTATTCCCAAGATAAGAATATTTAGTTGTATTATTTACTACTAAAATTCCACAGTTTGCTGGCCCACCATTCCATGCTTCATGTACAATACCACTGGGTTCAGTCACATTTTCATATAAAGTAAAGGAAACAAGTATGACAATGAAGATTACAAATATTGTTCCAATCTATTTACCTTTTATTCATTTATTCACCCCTGAATCGGCATATACAATTGCAATGATGTTGCAACTGTATAGCTATTTTCCAACGATGTGTTTGTGTAGATCTCGGTGGACGTTGGAAAGCATTCAACCCCCGGACCAAAATAAATGGATGAGCTATGACTAAAACGCATTAATATGTCATGTGCGATCGGAACAATGGTTGCACTTTCAGTGTAGGTGTAATAATTAAGCGCATGCTGATTGCTCGAAGCAACATTAAGAATCTGCGGTTGTTGTATTACCACCTGAAGATCCTGCATCAGTGAGGGCATACCATGTCCATTGTTTACAATCGGATAAGCAAGTGCATCATATGAGTCACATATACCGTATACTGTTGTAGTTTCACCCAAACCCTGAGGTGATGGTGTGTTAGATCCAGTCCCTGTTTGATTCCAACTTCCATACCTTAAGCCGTGTATACTGCCTGATCCGATGGTTTTTCCCCAGTATGTGCTTCCTGATGTGGAAATTGGAGATTGGAACAAAAATGGTCCAAGTGCTACCATAGCAAGGGCCACTGACCATCCTATGGGATCGGTAGACAAAAATAACCCAGATTCTACAACTTCATATATTGCCTTTTCAGCATTAAGCACGCATGAATTGCTGTTCACAGAAGTATTTTCGTAATTTTGGTCGGAAGAGCAAATTGGCGTGAATCTCGGATTAGAGGCTGAAGCAATTCCATATTGGTTTCCTGTCCAATTCAAGTACTGCTCATAATCCAATATTCCATAATTATATTTCTGGGTATTAGCATTATTTTCAGGAGAAATGAAAAATGAAGACAACCCCAAAGGAATCTTACTACAATATGTCAAATTTGATTTTACTGGCCCATTGCTTGCAGTTACCCCTAGGGTTCCAATATAAACTCCCTCGGATGTGAAAACAGAATTTTGGGAAAGGCTGTCCGATATGCACGGATTGCTGTTGATTATTCCATTTTCTAACCTTGAATAAACATCAAAATTGTGATTATATTGCTTGTAGGCAATACCTATGCTGTTTACGAGTTCAACACAAAAACCCCCATAAACTCCAGGTTGCGTTATCCATGAAAAAGATGCGACACCATTTCCTTTAATATTTTGATTGCAATAGATTAAGGATGCAATATTCCCACTTGATGTGAGTGTAAACACCCTCATACCATCGAAAATGTTTGGGTTGCCTCCTGTTGGCCCGGTTTGATAATACGGTGAGGTGGTTTGGGTTTGATTGCCTGAAATTGCATATGTGTGTAATGTACCATCACCCAGATCTGCATTTTGATACGGTATTTGGAACGTTATGTTTGATAATCCCCCTTCAAGCATTGTATTTGTATAAGTAATTGCTCCATTTTCGGTACAAGTATTAATTTGCCTTGTCAAATTGGGTGTATTTTTAGGCTGACCGTAAAGGGTGTAATTAACAAACAAATATCCTATCTTGGGTATATCGTTCAAGTTCTCTGTATACGTTATCGACACCGTATTTGCTCCCCCATTTACGTTGACCATTCCATTTGATGGGGAAACAGTGAACCCGGGTATTGATCCTATGGAATAGGAATAAGATCCCCCATACTCTGAAAAAGAAATAGCGTTTAATGTCGAATATTTGGTATTTCCGTTAAGATTCACTGTCCAGTTTGTGCCTGAAGAGAGGCCAGATTCAGTGAAAGTGACAGCGTACATCGAATTTTGGGTATATGACACTGCAATGGCCTGTGAAGTGCCAGATACTGAAACAGTTCCGCTGGATGGAGAAACTGAATAATGATCTACTGATCCAATGGTGTAGGTATATTCCCCTGAAGCTTCACTGAAGGTTATGCTGTTTGAAGTGGTAGACTGGGATATTCCGTCAAGTGTCACTTTCCATGGAGTTCCCGATGGAAGACCTGATTCTTTGAATGTAACGTCACTTCGAAGTCCGGGTCCAATGGGCCCAATTGGGCCAATTGTTCTGTATGAGTTGTAATATATCATGGGATCAATGGTGTATGATTCGTTATGAGAAAGCGTGCCTGAATCAAATGGCAGTATAATCTGATCGCCTGATTGTGACACACTGACAGCACCAGAATGGAATATGGAATCTTCTGACTGCCAGTTTATGGCAATATTCCCTACTGAGACATTCCAGTCATTGGATGGAATTATGCCAGTGCCGGAAGATATGTTCTGGTATGACGGATAGAATCCATTAGTCGAAATGGTACTGTTTTTTCCCATGCCAAGAGAGAATGTCCCAATGTAGCTTCCAGTTTCATTGAGGTTCTTCATCACGACAGATGCATCTATTCCGTCATTGTAGAAAGAGAATATCTCTGCTATTCTCACATAATGATTCCATCTGATCATTACTGCAGAATCCTGATAAAGTGACACAACCCTTTTTGATGAATAATGGTTGAATGTCTCCTCTATCATGGGGCTGTTTTTTGTATCTGCTCCATTGGATGGAGATATGAACGGTGAGGCGACGGGGCCCGGGGAGTAATTTGGATTCAGTTCAAACACATTCCATGATACGGGAAACAGATTGCCGTTGAACCCAATGAATATGTTTGATCCTACAAATTTTACCATTTCATTGTGGTATGTATATGTTTTATCCGCAACAGCAGAATTTGGTTCCTGAATATGCTGAATTATGGGTATTATCATCATTGAACAGATTACCATTACAAAAATAACTTTAAGGGCTTTGATTCTGGCATCGTTATCTCTCTTTTCTATGAACATTATATTCATTATCAAATCGAATGCGTAGGATTTAATGCTAAATAAATGTGTGACTTTTGTGTAAATTCAATTCGATAAAACCAATCAGTGTTTCATTGTTTTCACGTTCCCTGCTACTAAAGATTCAGGAATTCCTTACTAGTAAGCGTTTCTTTAATAGTATTACTATATTACTTTGATTCCTCCTGACATCTCATCCATCATATATTTCCATGTGAACACTGCAGGATCATTGTTCAATTCATCAATATACCCAAGCATCCTCTCCTCCAATTCTCCATTGGAATCCACCCTTATTCCCCTGAGCATTGAGCGGGCCAAGTTTTCGGGTGCAAATCAGTAATTATTTCCAGATAAACGGATCTCTACACCTTTGGTCTTGTATTTTCTGACCCATTCAGGAAGAACTGTTATATTGTGTAGTATGTGTAATATATAAAGAACTTTCAATATTACATAGAAATTCGGTAAAAGATGCTCTTGATAAATATCCAATTGCGTGAAAATAAAAATCCTATGGCACAAAAATCGTTAGGTTAAGTATTAATAGTATGTGTGCATATAGTAAGCATACATACTATTAGGTGAAATATATGTGGAAATATGGATATACGTTAGAAACTGTAGCAGAACCAGAAAAATTATGGAAACTATATTCGGATGTAAATTCCTGGCCCAAATGGGACAGGGGAATTAAGGATGTAACTTTGGAAGGAACTTTTTCAACAGGCACCCATGGAAAGATCAAACCTTCCAATCAGGATTGGCTGGAATTTACGCTTACGAAAGTGGAACCTCTGATGGGGTTTTCTGACAGGACCGAGATTCCCGGTACAGATTCCACGATTTGCTTTGATCACACAATAACCAGCCTTCCCTCGGGGAAGACTAGGATCAGGCATGAAGTCATTATAACTGGTGAAAATTCGGAACTGATCGGCAAAGAAATCGGACCTTCTCTCGTATCAGGAATTCCTGAAGCAATGGAAAATATTGCTTCACTTGCACTCGCGACAGAATAAAGCAATTATGCCCATAATCTTTGGAGATGATGGAATCATGGCAGCAGAAGACGGCGGAGATAAAAATATCAAATCTATATATGGAAGTCCCGACAACAGTCCGGGTTTCCTGCTATGGCAGGTTAACAACAAATGGCAGAGGGAACAGCATAAGGCATTGAAGAAGATCGGCCTCACACATGTTCAGTTTGTGATCCTTGCAGGAATTGCATGGCTCACAGTACATGGGCTGACGGTTACGCAGGCCATTCTATCGGACTTTACAAAGGCAGATAAGATGATGACATCCCAGGTTGTAAGAAAGCTTATGGAAAAGGGCCTGATCAGCAGGATTCGGAATCCGGATGATTCACGCTCCTACAGTTTGGAATTGACTGCAAAAGGTTTCAATCTCACAAAAATGTCGTTTGGAATGGTTGAGTCCGTGGATAAAGAATTCTTTAAATCGTTAAGCGATATGGAGAAAGAGAATATTGTCAGGATACTTGGTAAATTAAGTTCATTATAATGCTCATTTTTTTGCCAAATTCTAAATATATAATGAAATTGTGGAAAAGTGGAAAAAGAAAGAAGACTATCAAATCATGCGACTGTTACCATCATTATAATGGCAATCATGGGAATACTGGTGAATTATGTTGAAACCATGATCATGCCTTCTCTCCCCATCCTTAAATCAGATTTCGGTTCAAGCTACGATTCCCTCTCATGGGTCATAACCGCCTATGTCATATCCGGAACCGTATCAGCAGCCATATTCGGAAGACTTGCAGATATGTATGGAAAAAGGAAAATTTTCCTCATACTCTCCCTTGTATATGCAATTGCAATTTTCTTTGGAGGATTCGCCACAACTCTTGAAGAATTCATTTTCATAAGGGCAATCCAGGGGCTTGGCATGGGAATGTTTCCTGTTGCCTTTGCACTTCTCAATGACAGGGTTCCAAAGGAGGAACTCCCCCTTGCACAGGGCATCCTGAGTTCAACTTTCACAGGAGGTGCAGCCCTTGGGCTGGTCCTCGGTGCATGGATCACACAGAACTATGCATGGCAGTATTCATACCATTCCGCAATTCCTGTTGCATTCGGACTATTTATCGCTTCCTACATATTCCTCCAGGACAGCGGACAGAGATCCAAAGCATCAATTGATTTTCCCGGCATTACTCTCCTTTCTTCCGGAGTGATATTCCTGATTCTTGGTCTTTCGGAGGGCCAGTCATGGGGATGGCAAAGCCTTGCAATTGAGATGTGTTTCCTTCTTTCCGCCGTCCTGCTTTCACTTTTCGTACTGGTGGAGTTAAAAACCAGAGAACCGTTCATCAGCATGAAACTGATGAAAATCAGAAACGTGTTTCTTGCCAATTTCACAGGACTCTTTGCAATGGCAGCCATGTTCTTCCTGTTCTACAGCATTCCCCCGCTGCTAGAGGATCCAAGCCCAGCGGGATTTCAGTTGAGCGTGTTCAATGCAGGCCTTACCATGCTTCCTTCTGCACTTGCATCAATGATGGTGGCCCCTCTGGCTGCCGTGATCACAAAGAAGCGTGGGCCAAAGGTATCCATAGAGATTGGCAGCATAGTGCTTTTCCTTTCATACATAGGTCTTTTCTATTTCAGGAGCAGCCAGATGCAGATAGCTGAGGATGCAACCATTCTGGGAATTGGACTTTCATTCATATTCGTCGGTATGATCAACATACTTCTCGTTTCAACCCCAAATGGAGAAGCGGGTGCTTCCACAGGAATGAATGTGGTTTTCAGGAATATCGGTGCAGCACTGGCCCCTGCAATCAGTGGTGTTTTTGAGACAATGTATGAGATCAGCGTAGTCACCGGAGTCACCCCGACTCACCAGTACATTTTCACTAACTTCCCCAGCCAGACTGCATTCGGTTACATCTTCATTACGGGAATGGGATTCCTCATTGTGTCAGTAATTTTCACTCTCTTCATGAAAAACATGAAGTTCACGAAGAATTCACAATGAATTCTTTGAACCCCTTTTTATACATACAATTTTTTTAAAATTGATATCCCTCTTATTATAACCTGAACTGCCAGTTTTTACCACTACGATATTTTATCCAGAGTATGTCGTTCAATTTCCTGTTTCTCCCCAGCTTCCTCAGAATGCCATTCTGATTTGCCATCATTTGGAGTTACTCCAATTCAAAGCTCAATCTCGCCACAGGATATATCCCGTTGAAAGGCGTGGATCGCATTTCCCTCAGCAATGTAGATCTTATCTTAAGAGAAACATAGGAAGATGAACAATATTCCACAAATAGTGAAGTAAATGAAAAAAATAATGAAAAGATCGAAAAATTTATGAGGCAACGACAAAATTGGATGGCCCGTAAAACGAATAAGTGTTTCCGTTACCGTTGAATGTGATGGTGTTTGACGATTGGTAATCCATAAGGTTGTATGAGTATCCGGTGTAAGACCCTCCACTCGTTATTCCGTATAAGTTAGATACAAAATTGGAATCTGTAGAGAAGGATATGGATGAGAAATCTGTGAGGAGAGTGATAGAAAGTGCCAGAACAGAATCAAGTGTTGCAAGGGCCACATCCACGATTGCAGGTTCTGATGCATCTCCATCAGCACCATTGAGTGCAGCAGCAAGAGAGATGAATGCCAACGCAACGCCAAGTCCTGCTGCAAATGTAAGCAATGCACCGGTTACTTTAGTCATCTCAGAGGCCCCACTTGAGTATCCTGTTGTATCTCCCCATATCGTTCCTCCCTGTATTTCAGCTCCGGGAGCCAAAGAACCAAGACTGGTCTTTGCCTCACCCTTCGTGGCATTTTGCAGGATATAATAATATTCTATGGGAACATAGCCGCATCCCATGGCAAAGCTATTATTTTTTGAGTAGATAGAGGTTAAGACTATTGAGGTCGTATTCCCAAGATATTTATCTAAACATTGTCCCAGCGAATTCTTCCATGAATAATATATATTGTAATGTGTCACAGTGAATGTCGCATTTGAGATGTATATGATAGCTGTTGTTTCATTTATCCCTCTACGAATTACAGTTCCATTTGATAGGGTGTATCCAGAGTTTAAGGGATATGCATGCCATTGAGCTATTCCCCCATCAAGGGTGAATGTCCCATTCGTTCCCCAAGATGGTGAAGTCGACATCTGATCCGTTATGCTTCCCCCTGAAGTGACACCTGTCTGATCCGACGTCATGCACAGGGTTACGCTCGAAGTGGCCAAACTCGATGCGATGTATAATCCATTAGATGTCAAATTAATGGTGGCATTATCATGAATACTAATCAATGGGAATGGCCCGTGTTCCACATTCACTTGTGTTATTATGTATTTTGTTCCTACATAGCAAGGTGGAGGTGCAATCATATTCGGAGATTCTTTAGCGTATGTATTGTAGTTCTGTCCCGATGCATTTATGTTTGAAACATAAGTTGGTTTTGCCATGTCGTAGGATGGAGTTAGATTGAAGGAATGCGGTATGTATGAAAGCAATGAGTTCGATTGCGGATTTATGCCTGTGTTATTGAACCACTGGTTCAGATCATACATGGAACCTGAAGAACCTGGAACAACCTTCTCTACGCTGAATGAAAAAGAAAGGGGATTGAAAGGTATATTGTTATAATAGGAGTATACTGAAAGATTTCCATTATGAAGCAGGGAGAGTGTCGCCTCAACCTGTAGTGATACTTCCTGGCCATTGGTACCAATAGAATATCCTTCATCATGATAATACTTCTGCCAGCCAATCATAATGGCAGAGAATCTGCTGAAATTTAAGAAACCTGAAAATGACTTCTGGTCGTTTTTCAGGAAGAAAGTCTTGTTGAAAAGTGTCACATATCCCTGTGAGGGAAGGGAATAATTTGCGACTATAGAAGTGTTTTGAGATGGAAAATATGATGGATTACTGCCCATGATCTGTATATTTTCAGTAACATTGGTATTTTGTGGTGTACTTAAATTTCCTGGAAACGCGATAAATATTTTAGGGCCAACATTTATATTGCCTTGACCGTGCGAAAAATATAACTCAAATCCTGCAAAAGAAACAAGGATCATAGTTGCTGAAGCAACTATTGCTATGATCATCTTCTGTCTATGGTTTAACTCCATCCTTTCCAGGAAATGATAATTGATATATATATAAATTTTTGCGATATATAAGGCAAAATACCATACATTGTCAAATCGAGAGTTCACCTGATCCTCTTCCTCTAATAGATCTCTCCCAATTCTAGAATTTTTGCGAAATAATCACCTATGCCTGGAACGAAAGAACTTCCGTTTATAGCCATGGTGGTCTCATGTCTTTTACTGGAGTTTGTTAGCAATACTCTCACAGGAAGAAACGTGATTTCTCTTCTGATTACTTCTCTTCCCTCTACAAAAGGAATGGCAGCAATACCGCTTACTTCAGCGGGGTCGGGTTTGAAGGTGCTGAAACCTTTCTCAGCCCTTGCAAGGAACACGTCAGAAAACTCTCTCACGAACTGCTCATCATCCCGATAGACAAATCTGTGGTTGCCAACATATTTCAGCTCCTCCAGTGAAATTTGAATGCCGAGTTCCTCCCGCACCTCCCTCCTGATCGCTTCTTCTGTTTTCTCGCCACTTGAAATGTGGCCCCCTGCTGTGACATCCAGAAGTCCAGGAAAACTCCCTGATTTCCCCCTGATCTGGAAATACACATAATCAGAATCAACGAACCAGCAGTGGATGGTTTTGTGGAGTATTCCATTTCTATGAGCAAATTCCCTGTCCACAATTCCCGTAACCTTCAGGGATTCGTCACAGATATCCACAAGCTCTTTTGCCATCTGTATCTACAAATGAAAGCAGAAGAAAAATTTATCTCTTTCCCAATCTGACACTTGATCATAAAAGAAATCCCCTCTGGTTTTTCAACTCAGACGACTGTTCTCCATTGCTTGAGAAACGCTGCAACTTCCTGCTCAAGCCAAAAAAAGATAAGCTCAGAAAGGAATATCAAAAAACGAAAAATTGCTGATGAAAGTTGGCTAAATACTTTGCAAATGCATGATATATCGGACTGGATTCACAAAATTAAAAATCCCGAAGTGGAACATAGTGTGTTCATGACTTTGAATTCCATCATTTCGATATGATCCTTAACCCAAGATTTGCTATTTCATTCTCCCTTTCCAGAAATTCACTGTCAATAGTTACAAAATTATCAGCATTCAGGATCATGCATGCTGATAAATGTAGAACATCAAGAGTTCTCATTTTAATTGGGTAGGATATCTCATATGCTTGGGTAAACACTGCATTCATATCTATCTCGGGAACTTCAAGTTTAATCTCTGGCAAATAGTCTACAAAAGCTTCAATTTCATTCATGTTCAACATTGTGGTTCTTGAAAGAACTGAACTTAACTCAAGAAGTGCAATCTGGGAAGTTATAGTTGTGTCACCCTTATTCAGAATTTGGATGCTCCGGAGTAATTTACATCATTCCTGTTCAGGTAAGATACTATTAGATTTGTATCGATATAATTCATATCATTTCCTTTCTTTGATCGAGATTTCTGATAAATTCTGAGGAAGATCCGGAAGTCCTTTTTCTTTCCACGTTTTGATAATGAGTTCACTTCTTTCTTTTCTTTCTATGAACCTCTTTGTGTTTTGAATCCCTCTCTGCATGATCCACCTCAATGCATCAGCCTTATTATCAGCCAGTTTGTACTTTATGAGACTCTCAACTAATTTAGCTGTGAAATCATCTATTCTTAAAGCGATAATATTTGTACTCATATGTTTACATAGGTTTACATAAGATAAATTTATTTATATGCCCTGAAAGATGTAATAAAATTCTTACAGGACATCTCATTGGCGATCTTCCTTAGCCGGCATTCTTGCACTAATCTTTACTTTCATTGACAGTGGGATTTTGGGATCACAGGTGATTCTTAATAAACCTTGCAGGAGTGTTATTAATTAATATAACATTTTAGTTATATATATTGTAAGGCTCGAAACAAGGATTCCTCTATATGGTTGTACACCCACGACTACCCGTTGACAAAATCTGCATAAATACTTATATGGAAACTAAATACCGATTAAGCCGAATTAAAAACGCTAGAAACTACGGGTGAAAACATTGAAACTTCCAAAAAATGTTAATATGTACTGTAAACATTGCAAAGAGCACACTGAACATGAAGTGGAGCGGGTAAGGAAAAAGAAGGCCAGCGAACTCAGGGCCGGTCAGAGAAGATTCAGGAGAGTTACCTCAGGATTTGGAGGATTTCCAAGACCGAAATTCGAGGGGAGAGAGAAACCTACAAAGAGAGTTTCCATCAGATTCAGGTGCAAGAAGTGCAAGAAAGCCATAACCAGGCCAACCCAGAGAGCCAAGAAATTTGAGATAGTGGAGGTAAGATAATGGCAGAGGAAAAAATAATGAAGAAGCTGAAGGGAAAAACAAACAGATTCATAAAGATAAAGTGCTCAGACTGCGGTAATGAGCAGATTACATACACAAGGGCATCAAGCGTTGTCACGTGCCACATATGCGGTGGAGAACTTGCAGTTCCAACCGGCGGCATCATTGCAACAACCGCTGAAATAGTCGAAGAATATTAATGATAATGGAAAAATCTGCCCCGGAAAATGGAGACCTTGTGGTCGTAACCATCACAAAACTTGACAAGTTCAGTGCACACGTTAAGTTGGATGAGTACCCGGGCCTCAATGGTTATATCCATATTTCCGAAGTTGCAAACGGATGGGTCAGGCTCATAAGAGATCACCTTAGGGAAGGGCAGAAAACCGTCTGCAAAGTTATACAGATCGATACAAGAAAGAAATCAGTGGAACTTTCCCTGAAAAGAGTCAACGAACACCAGAAGAGAGATAAGATATCCGAATGGAAAAATGACCAGAAAGCCACAAAGCTTATGGAAATTGTGGCACAGGGCCTGAAGAAGCCTGTCGATACATGCATGCAGGAATTTGGATTTGATCTCATTGAAAAGTATGGAAGCATCTATGCTGCCTTTGAGGAAGCTGCAAGCGAGGAAGACGAATTCATGAAAGGTACCAGGGCCAAGTGGAGAACCACCTTCATCAAGATTGCAACACAGAATGTCACTTCACCATATGTCAAGATTGGAGGCGATATGGAACTTTCTTCAGTTGCTCCGGATGGAATAGAGAGAATCAAGGAGTGCCTTTCATCAGGTTTCTCCGAGGGTGTCAACATACAGTATTCTGGTGCGCCAAGATACCTTATAACAGTAAAGAGCAGAGATTTCAAGATTGCCGAGGATACGCTGAAGAATTCTACAAACAGCATACAGGAATCCTGCAAGAAGCTGAATGTGAGCTTCAAATTCAACAGGGAAAGCAAGGAGAAATGAAAGGAACCATAATGAAATGCAGATCCTGCAAAAAATACACACTTTTAAAGGCATGCCCTGCATGCGGAAAGGAGACATCCATACCGGGGCCCGTGAAATATTCCACCACAGACAGATTTCAGGCTTTCAGGATAAAAGAATTGGAGGATGAAAATATTGGATAGAATACATATCAAAAAATATATGGATATAGGAAAAGAGAAGAAGCCCATACTTATTTGCGGACTTCCAGGCATAGGAAATATAGGAAGGCTTGCCGTTGATTACATCATAGACAAGTTCGAAATGAAGAAGGTCTGCGATATCTATTCCACACATCTTCCTGCACAGGTTTTTGTTTCGCCTGAGAGCATTGTCTCACTTCCAAAAAACACACTCTATTTCAAGGAACTTTCAAAGACAAAATCCATACTCATCTTTACCGGTGACTTCCAGGGAACTACTATAGAGGGCCAGTATGAACTTTCAGAGACTATTTTGAACCTTGCCTCTGAAATGGGAGTCACTGAAGTGTACACCCTTGGAGGATATGGAATAGGCAAAATAGTTGAAAATCCCAGAATCATTGGAGCAGTTACCGATGCAAAAATGAAGAAGAAACTTTCCTCAAAGGGAGTCATATTTTCAGAGAATGAACCGGGAGGAGGAATCATCGGATCAGCAGGAATTATTCTTGGAATGGCTGGAGAATTCTACCACATGGATGCAGCCTGCCTTATGGGCGAAACTCCAGGTTTCTTCACAGATCCCAAGGGCTCAATTGAACTTATCAAGGCACTGTCAAAGATAGTGAAATTCAACATAAAACTTGAAGACCTTGAGGAGAGGGCAAAGAGCATTGAACAGATCACTGAAAAAATGCATGGAGAGGCGCAGGGAAAAGAACAGAAGGAAGACCTCGGCTATTTTGTCTGATTCTGAAACATCAAACATTCATTTTTTAGCTATCCATAAATATTCAAAAATCTTTAATTGCCCGGGAAATTCTGGCAATTTTCATTAACCTGGATGAGTGAATTTAACCAAAGCGTAAAAATAAAAAATAGGAAAAGGATTATTTCCTCCTTCTCGCCATTGCAACGGTCACTCCAATTGCAACAACTGCCGCTACAATCACTATTATAATGTACAGGTCTGATCCGAGAAAACCTGATGGGGAAGGCTCATTCTTCACCTGGGTGAATGTAAGTGTTTCTGATGCAGCACTGCCTTTCACTGTTATTGAACTGGTTGACGATACGGTATATCCTGCCACTTTACTCACTGAGAATGTATATGTTCCATTTGGAAGGGAGAATGTGTAAGAGGATCCTCTGATGGGCCCTGAAGTCGTTCCATTGCTCAGATTCACATACCATGTGGTTCCTGATGGCAATCCGGATTCCGTGAAAGTGACTGAGTAGGTTACTTCTGAGAAAGTGATCGCTTTGGAGAGTGATCTACCATTTACAGTGAAAGTACCGGATGGTGAATCATAGGTCTTGTTCACTGTTGCTATGGTGTACGTGTATGTTCCATTGATCAGGGAGAATGTGTATGAAGATCCTGTGATGGGTCCCGAAGTCGTTCCATTGCTCAGATTCACATACCATGTTGTGTTTGTTGGCAATCCGGTTTCAGTGAATGTGACTGTGCTGACTCTTGAGAAATTAACTGAAGTGGAGTATGGTAATCCCTTCACAGTGAAAGAACCTGTAGAGGGCACCGATACATAGTTCTTGTTCACTGTTGCTATGGTATATGTGTATGTTCCATTGATCAGGGAGAATGTGTATGAAGATCCTGTGATGGGGCCGGAAGTCATGCCGTTGCTGAGATTCACGTACCATGTTGTGTTTGTTGGCAATCCGGATTCCGTGAATATAGCTGAGTAAGTGATTTCTGTGAATGCACTTGAAATGGTATATGGTGATCCGTTCACAGTGAAAGATCCTGTAGACGGCACAGATTCATAGATCTTGTTCACGGTTGCTAAGGTGTAGTTATAAGTTCCATTTGTAAGATAGAAGGAGTATGATGTTCCAGTGATAGGCCCAGAATCCATT
>JAKAPZ010000019.1 GCA_021822985.1 Thermoplasmata archaeon
TGAGCGAGATTGAAAAAGAGACCAGCCATGATATAATGTCATTTCTGAGGACTGTCAGGGAACAGTCCGGTGGGAGTTTTCCATATTTGCATTTTGGACTCACATCCAATGACGTGAACGATACTGCCACTGCACTTCAGCTTAAGGAATTCTACAAATTTCTGTATGAGGACATCAGGAGCGTACAGGATTCCATGATTACACTGGTTGAAAAATATTCCAGACAGCCAATGCTCGGAAGAACACATGGCCAGCATGCAAGCCCCATTACATTTGGCCTAAAAGTAGCAACATGGTTGGATGAAATGAACAGGCATTATGAAAGAGTGAGAGAATCAGAGAAAAGAGTCCTGGTTGGCAAGGCCCTTGGGCCCGTGGGAACTGCAGCTGGAATGGGTGGTAAGGGCGTGGAAGTCAACGCTCAGGTAATGAAGAAGCTTGGTCTGCATTCCGAAGGGGCCACAGGACAGATAGTGGCAAGGGACAGGTATGTCGAACTCCTTCAGATTCTCTCTGGGATTGCCCTGACTCTTGAAAAAATCGGAACAGAAATAAGAAACCTGCAGAGGCCTGAAATCAATGAAGTCATGGAATATTTTGACGTCAGGAAACAGGTTGGATCATCATCCATGCCAAGCAAGAGGAATCCCATAACAAGCGAGAACGTTTGCAGTCTTTCGAGAATTATCAGGGCCTATGTTACGCCTGAAATGGAGGCTGCGGTGCAGTGGCATGAGAGAGATCTGACAAACAGTGCGCTGGAAAGATTCACGTTACCTTACTCATGCATTCTACTGGATGATATACTTGTGAAGACGAGCAGAATTCTTACTTTTCTGTTTGTCAATACAGACGCAATGGAAAAAAATCTCAGAGAATCCCCTCTGTGCATATCTGAGAGACTAACCATAGAACTCGCACTGAAAAAAGTTGACAGGCAGGAATCCCATGAGATTATAAGGACTATCTCCATGGACTTTTATTCCGGAAGGGGCCCATTGAAAACCATACTGGAGAACAGCCAGTTCGGGAAATATTTCTCAGGTGATGAGATTGACGGCATACTGGATCCGCATAACTTCACAGGATCATCACATGAAATATGCATGGAGACTATAAAGAGAACAAAATTGCTGAGGGGAGATAATTAATGATGGACGGAGTATCGAATAACATACGTGCAATACTGAAAAATGGAGAACTCTCCATTTCAGGAATCAAGGAGAAACTAGACAGGATAGGAATACAGACACACAGGCTGACTCTTTCGGGATATCTTTCTGCAATGGTTGATTTAGGGTACCTCAAGTTCAAGGATATAAAGCCTGCAAAGGTCTATTCCATAAATGAGGGGCGTGCGAACAGTGCATACAATTCCATTGGGAACTCAATCAGAAATATCTTTCCTGAGAAGAATGGTGATATCTGCCTCATGACTCTCAATTATATATTCAACAGGCCCATATTCATAAGGGAAATTGAGCTATGCGGAACCGATCTTCCACAGAACTACAGACAGGTCAATACAGCAAAGAAATCAGAATACATGGATAAAATGGCAATGATGGGAATAAACATAAGTGAGACAGAGAGGATCATTGAGCCTTCCGATAAGAAGGATCAGGACAAAATAATGAAAATTCTGAGGGATATGTGCATATCACATTATGACCTGAAGTTCATAGAGGAACTGAGGGACAACGAACAGAAGACGCTGGAGGATCTCTGAGAAATACAGACTCCTTAAATATTCTCATATAATAGCAGTTCAATGAAATCCCTACCCGGAAAGTCCGTCTACACCGGAACGCTCCCAACTGGATGCACCATGTGCGCCAAGGGTGCAAAGATGGTTCTGTTCATATCAGGCATATGCGATGCCAAATGTTTTTACTGCCCCATATCCGATCAGAAAAAAATGAAGGATGTGATGTATGCGGATGAAATGCCAATAAGCGGGTTCAGGGATGCGATTTTTGAGGCAAACATGATCCAGGCCACCGGCACTGGAATTACGGGCGGAGATCCATTAAAATTTTATGAGCGGACTTCAGACTATATCCGCGCATTGAAGGAAAACTTCGGTGACAAGCATCACATCCATCTCTATTCAATCAGCGGATCAAAGGAAGGAATCGAATCTGTTGCAAAAGCAGGCCTTGATGAGATCAGATTTCATCCTCCTGAAGAGATCTGGAATCACATGGACAGATCCATATTTAAGGACAGGATAAAATGGGCAAGAGATTCGGGAATGACCGTGGGAATAGAGGTGCCAAGCCTTCCGGGAAGAACGGAAGAAATGAAAAACCTGATCGATTTCAGCAGAAGAATGGAACTTGATTTCATAAACCTGAACGAACTTGAATTTTCTGAGACAAATTATGGAAATCTGCTGGGCCACGATTATACGGTAAAAAACGACGTTGAATCCGGTGCAAAAGGGAGCCAGGAACTGGCAATCAAAATGGTGAAGGAAAATCCGGATTTCACAGTGCATTACTGCTCTGCTTCATTCAAGGATTCTGTTCAGCTGAAGAACAGGCTCAAGAGAAGGGCGAAGAATGTTGCAAGAAACTTTGATGTCATAACAAAAGATGGAACCATCATTAAGGGTGTCATACAGGGCGGAAAAGCTGAAGAAATTCTTGCAAGCCTTGCCTCAATAGGTGTCCCGGAATCCATGATGCAGGTGAACAGTGCAAAAAGAAGGGTTGAAATTGCTCCATGGCTCGTGGAAGACCTTAAGGGAAAAATCCAGTACGAACTCTATGAAGTTGAGGAGTATCCAACATGGGATGCCCTTGAAGTTGAAAGGCTCAGGATAAATTAGAAGTATGGCTGCATCCTGAATGCCATTATCCCATCCCTGACCACATAGAAGTAATACATGTATACAACATATATTCCCGGGCTCAAAGTAAGACTGAAGTTCGTGTAGTTGGTATAATGTTTTCCGTTAGTTGAAAGATTAAGGTAAGTATCGTTGTAAAATCCTGATTTGCTGTAGATCTTGATGAAAGAGGGCTCATTGGAATATGCAGATATGTTAAGAGATTTCAATCTACTGCTCACATTGAATTCAGAGATGAAATATGCGCCATATCCCTTGCCATAATCAATGGTATTGTTCAGGTTGCTGAAATAGAATGACATGTTGTTCTTCCAGAAAACATATTGAGACTGTATGGTTTTTTTGATTGGACTGGAATTATACTCAAATCCATTTGTTAGTGTAGGGGTGAATATGGTTACATTTGAAGGAGTGGGCAGTGAAGAACTGTTCAATGAAGTGGATGAAGGAACAGATGAGTAGTTCGAAAGATCATATTCAATCCATGGGATCGGGCAGACAGAAACCGTCCCTGAATAAAGGGTAACGGAATTCTGTGCAATTATGCTGTCCGTAGATTTATCTATGAATGAAACGTACGACAGGTGTATATTGTGTGGGACATAAACATAAAACACCAGAGAGGCATTGATCACAGACAGGGGCCCGTTGTCCTGATAAAAAGTGGTGATAGCATCAACGATTGCAGGATATGCATAATATATCCTGTTCCCTGAGAGATGGATCATTGCAGGATTTGAATAATTCGTAAAGGTAAGATCAATGGTTATCTGTGCCGGCTTTATTATTTCAGTGACCTGGTCGATCACAATCATGTAGTCTCCAGAGGATGCCTGCTCGGCTGTTATTGTAACCTGCGGCTTAATCGGATTTGTAGTTGGAATATTTGAGAATAGGAACAATCCCACAGTAGCCATCAGCATGACTGTTATGGATATGAGCAGCAACGTGCCTACGATGGCTGAGACTCCTTTATCATCAACATATGGTTGTTTCAATGCCATGCATAATATGACAATCAATATTAATTTGTTTGCTTGATTGGAATATTCCTTCAGGCAATATTCTTAAAGCAGGCTTAATTCCAATTAACTATGAAAGTTGATTCCCATTTCAGGGATGGGAAAAACATATAACACCCATCCTGATATAATATTCATGGCATACATTCCATATGAACTCACCATAAGCAATCTTTTAAGAAGTTCCGTGAGAAGAAACCCTGAACAGAAAATAGTGGATTCTCAGTTTGGTGAATTCACTTACAGGGAATTTGAAAAGAACGTCGAGAATTTTGCAAGGGGCCTCATAAGTATAGGTGTAAAGCACGGTGATAAGGTGGCAATACTGGACTATGACACCATACACTTCATGGAGGCATTCTATGCAGTACCAATCTGCGGGGCAATACTCCACACAGTGAACATAAGGTATCCAAACGAACTCATCTATTATACGATGAATCATGCAGAGGATTCCTATGTGATCATCAGGGATGAGATTGCAAAACAACTTGCATCGTACAGCGAATTTTTCGGATTTGTGAAGGGATGGATTGTTTACAGGACAAACAAAGAAGATGTAAAAATACCCTTCAACAACGTCTATTACCTTGAGGATTTTCTCAGCAGTACTGAAACAGGATCTCTACCATCTGTAAGTGAAAATGACATCGCTACCATATTTTACACATCAGGATCAACCGGCATGCCAAAAGGCGTTACATTCAGGCACAGGGATCTTGTGACCCTTGCATACAACACTGCAATGATGATTTCTGATGAGCCAATCAACGTCAAATCCTCAGATGTGATAATGCCACTTGTTCCGATGTTCCATGTGCATGCATGGGGAATGCCGCAGGCAAGTATCATGCGGGGAAACAAATATGTCCTTGCAGGAAGGTATATCCCGGAATCAATCATTCTGCAGATGAAAAAGGAAAAGGTCACGGTTTCCGCCATGGTTCCATCCATTCTGTATATGCTCATTTCTGACAAAAATGCTGAAAGCATTCTGCCAAAACTGAACCTCAAGGTTATTATAGGGGGGGCTGCACTTACAAAGGGGCTTTTCACCGCAGCCAAAAAATTCAACATCAGCACAACTGCAGGATATGGGTTATCCGAGACTGCACCGATCCTTTCGGTTGCAGTGCTCAATCATCATGCAAGAGAAATGGGCAGCGAACAGCGGGACGAAATCGCCATGAAGGCGGGAATGCCTGCGCCAATGGTGGAAATAAAAATAATAGACAGCAAGGGCAGAGACATCACTGACAGCCATGAAATAGGGGAAATAACCGCAAGATGTCCATATCTTACAAGCGAATATTATAAGGATCCGGAGGCAACTAAGAAATTGTGGAAGGACGGCTGGCTTCACACGGGAGATATTGGTTATATGGATGAGTATGGATACCTGAACATTTCTGACAGGGAGAAAGATTCGGTGAAGTCCGGAGGGGAGTTCATTCCCACACTCATTCTTGAGGATGTGATCAGTCTTTTCGGAAAGGTGAAGGAGGTTGCAGTGATTGGGAAGAAGGATGAAAAATGGGGGGAAAGGCCCGTTGCTTTCTACACTGCAGATGAGGAAATCGAAACAGACAAGATGAAGGATTTCCTCATGAAATTTGTTGATCAGAGAAGGATTGAGAAGTTCTGGATTCCCGAGGAATTCATCAAAATAGAATCTTTCACGAAGGGGTATACCGGCAAGATCGACAAGAAAGCATTGAGGGAAATGTTGGGACAGAATTGATTCCCAGCAATCATTTTCTTATATTTTTTCATTGATAAATAAAGATATTATATACGGAAATGATATATTCCTATATGTCAGACACCGACAGCATGTTCCCGGATGCTGATGCTTTCATAGATGAAGAAGAGCTTAAGAAGATAGTAGACGAAACAAAACAGAAAATTCTTGTTTTTGGTGTTGGCGGAGCGGGTTCCAATACAATTTCTATGATGGCGCAGAAAAAGGAAATGTTCGAGAACGAAAGCGCTGAAGTCTATTTTATTGCTACAAACACGGATGCCCAGCATCTTAAGACAATCAATGCAGATTACAGGTTCGTGATTGGCAAGGAACTGTGCAGGGGAAGGGGAGCTGGCGCAGATCCAAAGGTCGGCGAGGAAGCCGCAAAAGAATCCTCTGCTGAAATAGATAACCTCGTGAAGCAGGCCAATATTGCCATAGTGGTTGCAGGAATGGGGGGAGGAACAGGAACCGGGGCTGGCCCGGTAATTGCATACAGGGCAAACATGAGTAATGCAATCACCATAGGAATCGCTTCAACTCCTCTTGAAGCCGAGGGGAAGGTCAGGGAGACAAATGCAGAGACTGGAATAAAGAATTTCCTGAGGGCAACAGATACCGTCATACTTTTCAGCAACAAAAAACTGCTCGAGATGGTTCCAAAGGAAAGAATCGATGCTGCATTTTCACTTGCAAATTCCATCATGATGGATGCCATCATAGGAATCATAGAATCAGTCACGAAGACAAATTCAGTCAATACAGAGATAACTGACCTGAAGAAGCTTCTTTCAAAGAAGGGCATTGGCGCATTTGGCGTTGGAATATCAGATTCACCTCCGGGGCAGAGGGTAAAGGAAGCTTTCCAGCAGGCAATAAACAATCCTTTCAGCGACGTGAAGATAAGGGATGCGAAGGGGTTGCTTGTCAGCATAATGGGGGGCCCCGATCTTGCCTCATCCGAGCACATGGAGGCCATGAAACTTGCAAAGGACACCATTTCGGACAATGCGCTTATTATTCAGAGATACGAGACCAGGCCAGAATTTGAAGGAAAAGTAAAGATCATTCTCTTTGCCACAGGCATAAAATCAGTATATGATAATGCAAACACTGCTGAAATAAGCTTTGAAACTTAGGAACGGGCACTACACACACCGGGAAAATTGCATCTTTGCTTTAAGATTTAGTGAACCTTAAAGCAATTTGTGAAATATTCACAGTACAACGGGGAACTGAAGGCATGTTACACTTTAGTTGTATAAAATCTATGTATCTGCAAAGCATCCGCTGCCTTGAATAAGATCATGACAAACGCACTTGATAATACATTGGTGATTATGATCCTTCATTTATCAGGATTCCAAATCTCAGAGTTTCTTTAAAAAAATATAATACCTCATTAGAGGAGAAACTGGAAGATGAGAAGAACCTGATCACGTTGAGATTAAAAACCTCATTATTAACGAAATATCTTATATTATTCAAGAATGTTTAATAATGTAAATTGATTGTGATATTACATGTTATCTTATGAGCGAGACAATATATTTCTACCTTACCCGTTGAACCAACTCAGTAGAAAGTTGAGAAAAGAACAAAGTAATTTTCGCCCAGTTATAGACAGTCTGATAGATAATTATGTAAAGGAAAGTGGGGAAGGATATCTCAAAGTAAATGACCTATTTCTGAAGCTTTTGGAAGATGAGGAAAATAATCTTCAGACTTTCAATCGTCATGACGATGATGAACTAAAAATCGAACTTGAAAGAATAGATAAGGGATTTCAACCTGCTTTCAAGTTGATAGAGGAACTAAGTTGGAACCAAAAAAAGGAGCTTTTCCTGGACAACTTCGAATTCTTGGCAAAAGTCCTCCGGGAAATGAGAATAAAACATCTGGAGTGGTTGAAGGAAAAAGAAGAACCAAAGCAAATTGATTACCTTATGTATACTTATTTATCTCATTTAAATTCGTTAATGGAATTTGTCGCAGCCAAAGTACGTGAGGCTGGTAAGGAGGAAATGGATCAGAGTATATTCATTGGTGTTTGGAGTACGGTTATTTACGGTTCGTTAGTAACTGCATACTTTAGTGGTAAATTGAAAGAGGATGTTCTGCTTAAGCGAGCGAGTGAAATAGCAGTTGCGTTTGAACCTTCATATAGGAAAATAAATAAGAGAGTAAGGAAGGCACTTGAAGATGTCAGTGATACTGTTCCTGTTATTGGTTGAACAATGACAGAAATTGATTTAGTTTCATTGATATACACTAATGTTTTGCTTGACATTGTTATGAAAACAGGAGCCGCCATAATAAAGCTATAAATTTTTACGTGAAGTTTGGAAACCTTGAACTTGGAATTGAGACTAGAGTTCAAACAGAAGTAAATCAATTTATAATGAACTTAGCTTCAAATTTTGCTTCTGACCTGACTAATTTTATACAGACCAGTTTCACAACAGAATGGCTCTTTTTGAAAAAAACAAAGTTATCACAGGATATCAATTGAGATTTGATACTCTCTGATTTGCAAAAAAGTTTTAATTAGGTATTAATTCATGGATTGGAGAGTTACAATCAATGGATATATATTCTGGAGCTACTGGTAAACCAGACAATTTCAGTGACGATACTTTATTAAAAATTTCAAGGAAGGCCAGAGAATATATAATAAGAATGGTATATGAAGCTAAGAGTGGACATCCGGGTGGATCCCTAAGCATCATAGACATCCTGACTTATCTTTATTTCAATGAAATGAATGTTGATCCGACAAATCAGAATTTTGAGGGCAGGGACAGGCTCATCATGAGCAAGGGCCATGCATCTCCTGCACTTTATACCGTTCTTGCGCTGAGGGGGTTTTTTCCAGTGGAACTTCTCATGGGTTTCAGGAAAATAAACTCAAAGCTGGAAGGACATGTCCACAGGGGAGTTCCCGGAGTAGAAACGTCAACTGGATCCCTTGGACAGGGACTTGGGATTGGGCTCGGAATGGCTCTGGCAGCAAAGCTTGATTCAAAATCATACAGGGTATTTGTCATACTTGGGGATGGAGAAATAGAGGAAGGCAACATCTGGGAAACAATGATGGCTGCAAGCAAATACAAAACATCAAATTTAATAGCAGTACTGGACAGGAACAGGGTACAGCTCGATGACATGACAGAGAATGTGATGCCCATGGGAGATATATCCGACAAGGCAAGGAGCTTTGGATGGGATGTGATGGAATTCAACGGGCACGATTTCAGGGATATCAGGAAGGCATTCGCCTTTGCATCACAGAAAAGGGAGAAACCCGTATTTCTGATCGCAAACACAGTTAAGGGAAAGGGGGTAAGCTACATGGAAAACACAAGCAAGTACCATGGGGCCCCTCCGGCAAACCAGGAAGAGTTTGAAAAGGCATTGAAGGAGATAGGTGCAACAGAATGACAAGTGAAAGTTTGAGGGAAAAGTATGGGGAGAAACTTGTGGCCCTTGGAGAGAATCACAAGGAAATCGTAGTTCTGGATGCAGATCTCTCTTCGTCCACCAGAACGGGAATGTTCGGGAAGAAATTCCCGGAAAGATTTTTCAACATGGGAATATCGGAACAGTCCATGGTCACTGCAGCAGCAGGTCTGGCTCTGAGCGGAAAGAAGGCTTTTGTATCCACATTTGCAGTATTCCTCACAAGAACCTATGAACAGATAAGGCAATCCGTGTGCTACAACAATATTGATGTGAAATTCGTCGTTACGCATCCCGGAATAACCGTTGGAGAGGATGGGGCGACACATCAGATCATCGAGGATACAGGTATAATGTGCGGGCTTCCAAACATGAAGGTCATTGTACCTGCAGATACTGTTGAAGTATCATCCCTGATGGATTATCTCGTGGAGAAAACAAGAACTCCATATTATGTAAGACTGTCGAGGGAGAAATTCCCGGTTGTGAACCAGCCCGATTACTCATTCAAGGAAGGAAAAAACACAGTGCTGAGAGACGGTACGGATTTGACCATTTTCTGCAATGGAGCAATGGTTGGCCATGCACTGAATGCAGCTGAGGAACTGAAACACCAGGCCATAGATGCAGCGGTGATCAATGTATCATCAATGAAACCACTTGACACACAAAATATCATAAAGTATGCAAAGAGCACTGGACACATTCTGACTGCAGAGGAACATTCCATTTACAACGGACTTGGAAGCAGGGTTGCAGAGGTTGTATCAGAGGAATATCCTGTAACGGTGGTCAGAATCGGGATGAGGGATACCTTCGGAAAGTCTGGAAAGTCATGGGAACTGTTTGATTACTTTCATATGGGAATTAAGGATATCGTGGATGCCGGAGTGAAATGTTTTCTGGAGGAAGATAAATATGAAACTGTTTCTTGATAGTGCAAATATTGATGAGATAAAGAAAGCCAGAGACTGGGGACTGCTTGATGGTGTCACCACAAATCCCAGCCTGGTATCAAAAGAAATGTCGAAGGGAAAGGGATTCAGGGAGGTAATGACCGAGATTCTTCATGAGACGCCGGGGCCAGTCAGTATTGAGGTCATAGCAACAGATTATGAAACTATGCTGTCACAGGCTCTTAAAATAAGTTCTCTTGGAAGCAACGCGGTCGTGAAACTTCCACTTACGCTCAATGGATTGAACGCCACAAGGGCCCTCAGGGAAAAAAGGATACCCGTAAACTCCACACTGATATTCAACGGGATACAGGCACTGTTTGCAGCAAAGGCAGGAGCTGAGTTTGTCTCGCCATTTGTCGGGAGGCTTGACGACATTGGGGAAGATGGCATGTCCGTTATTGAACAGATAAAGACCATATTCACGAATTACGACATAAAGACAAAAATACTCGTTGCATCCATCAGGAATCCTCTCCATGTGATCAGGGCCATGTTAATGGGTGCTGACGTGATCACACTTCCATTCGATGTCCTTTCAAAACTTCCATCTCATCCCAAGACTGACGAGGGCCTTTCCAGATTCCTGAAGGACTGGGAAAACGCATTTGGAAACATGGAATTCCCACTGTAAGAAAAACAACTACTATTTAAAAATCTACATATTCTTTTTTTTGGAAATTCAATCTTTGAATGTCCGGAATATTTTTTAATTCCTAAATTGCATCGTCCCGGAATGCTTTGTATATACTGACATGGGCCTGCATTGAAAAATGGGGGCGTATTCATCTGTAATGGCGTTTTTCTTTTCAGTCTGTCTGAGCAATAGTGTGATCAGAAATCATTGCATATTGGAAAAAATTATGGTTGTTGTTGACAAGAATATTCAGTGCTGCATACAACTTTTATTATGGTACAGTATGAATGTTCTTTACGAGTTCCTCCAGAAAATTAGATGTTTTTCCGAAATCCAGCCATTCAACCGTATTTTTCAAATTTTCTATCTCATTGTAATTTTTAGAGATAAACAACAACGGCAATACGGAAAATTTTTCACCATTCAGCTTTGATATAATATCCATAACTCTTCCTGTCTGTGTCGTTAAATCGGAAAAATTGCCTGCCATTGCATAACATATTCCGAGTGCTATATTTGCAAAGAGTATGCCTCCTCTGTATGCAATTCTGGCCTGAATACTTTCAGAATCTTTGGCAAGACCTATAGCTTCAGGGATATTCCCCTCAAATGCTTTAGCTATTGCAAGAGCTGCCAGAGTTTTTCCCTCCTCAACTGGTGCCATAATGGCCCTATTTATGGACAGGGATTTTTCGCCAAATTCATTTGCTTTTTTCTGATCAATCCAGCAGAACACCTCTGCAAGGTTGTTATATAATCTTCCTTCAAGGCTTATGACACCAGATTTGTGGGCAATTTCCAGTGAACGAATATAATGTGATGTAGACTCTTCCAGCATGAAGTTAAATCTATAGATATGTCCCATGATTCTGAGAATTTCAGCAAGTTCCATACTATCCTGATCGCATAAGTCAGAAGCTTTCCTGAGGATTGTATGGGCCTCCTTAAAACCTGACCTGACAAAGGTAAGGTCTCCTATCTGTCGCTGAGTTTTAAGATAGAGTTTTTTATTGCTGCCTATTGAAACTGCATTTGAAACATTGTTGAATATACTCAGTGCAGCGTCATAATTACCCAGGACTCTGTCTACATCAGCTTTATAGTAATCTACATAAATACCATAAGAACCGAAGTGGGTTCGATCTTCTCCCAATTGAGAGAGCATATCATTGCTCATGCTAAGTTTACCTGTCTTTCTGAAATATATTGCCTTCAGGAACTGAAAATGGAGATCTTTTTCCAGTGGAGATGGAAGGTCCGAAAGGGTATTATTTACAACACTCCAGTACCCACTGTCTAAAAGGTGAATGGAAAGTCCCATTATGGAATTCCATGTTTCATCATTAATCCTATCGACCAATGCAGAGATGCGGATAATGCTTGCATACATTGTAGAAATAGATTGAAAATCGAGATCCAATAAACTTTCATGCAGGTACTTTATGGCATTTGAAAATATTCTTTCAATTAGCAATTTGGGTTGATTTGGATTGTTGGTGACATATTCATAAAAATTATCATGAATCTTGTACATTCCTTTAGGTTCATCAAGTTGTTTTACAAAGGAATGATCTATTATTTCCTCAAAGGTCGCAATCGATAAAGGAATATTGAGAACTCTCAACATTCTTTCAAAAAGATCAAAATTAAAAAAATGCAAATATGACAGAGCAGAAATTAGATCTTTCTCACTGTCAGGCATATGGTTAAGAAATCGGATAATAATTTCCTTTGCAGGAATAAGAAAATCATTCGGATTTAGAGAGTTAGAACTTTTCTTTTTATAAATCTCAACGCAGAGATCAAGATAAAGGGGAAGTCCCTTACAGGTACTGACGATAGATTTGATGATTTTATCATCCGTGATCGGAACCTGCCTCAGGAAATATTCAGAGTCTTCAGGACTGAGGTATTCAAGTATGTGCTGATCCAGAACATCATTCCATTCGGGATCTATTTCATTCCATTTAAGAAATTCCCTGCTTCCTATGACAAATAATGTGTTCTCAGAAGATACAAGCAGCTCCCTGATAAATTCATCTGGATGGATGTTTCCTTCAACGTAGTTTTTCCTTTTGTAAATGGATTCAAACGAATCAAGGAAAACAACGAAAGATTCATTTTTTGTTCTTGAGATCACAGAAAGATCAAGCCCGAGGAAATGAGGGAGTCTCTCTGCAATGGAATTTGGGTCGTGAATTAAATCCTCTATTTCTCTTATTTCATCCTGGTAGAGATTGAACTGTTCTGAATGTTTTTCTCTGGCCCAAATCACTATTCTGTCAACAAGGCCCAGAGGTATGTGAATTACTGATAATACTTCTCCAAGCACATCCCACCAAACACTATTCCTTGGTATAAATTCCTTAATCTGATCTGTAGTTTTTCCTATAATGGAAAGATACCTCGCAAGGGCATAATCGAAAAGGATGCATGGTGATTTGACCTGTTTTCTTATGCCTATCAACGCTGATGTTGGGGAATCAAATTCATGTATATCCATGCTGATATGCACTATTTCAATCTTCTTTTTGTCCTGAATTTCTTTGTCAATTGCGTTTCGATCTAATTTACCGATTAACTCCGATATAAGTCTTGTTTTTCCAACACCGCCAACACCATAGAAAACAAGGGCTATCTTCTTTTTTTTCTCATTTACTATATCTGACAGGTGCTGATTAAAAATGGTTACCGGTTCAACTCTATCAGTAAATGTTTTCAAAGCGGATTTGTATCCTTTAGGAGCAAATTTACTCTCTGGCATCGTTATTCTCCGTAAATTTATTGAATGCGCCAAACAGTGGCAAATATACTTCACGAGCAAATTCTATATTGTCGTTGCCATGAATCAAATGTTCACTGATATCAGGGATCATGCCATTATAGTGGTTAAACAGCCTATCCCCATCTGCACTTTTAAAGATTGTTTCACTATTTTTAGTACCAGATTTTATTTCAACACTCTGTTGAGTATGATTGAGTTGAACTACGGCACCATCATATAAAATGTTTGTTATTTTATAGTTTTCTTCAGATATCCAATTGGTAAAAATGTTTCCATATATATTGCCGCCTTCCTTTTTGATGCAGCGAATCAGTGCATGAGAGGTTGTGTCATGAATCAAATTGTTGACACTGTTTCCAATATTGGACCAGACGCAATCAGGGGCATTAAATATTTTACACAGAACGCTAAGAGCATTTGATCCGCTATCCACCCAACTTCCTGAAAGGCTTGAATATTTCCCCGGTACTTCACCATTTATGAAATAAGGATCATTGAAGATCGAAGAAAAACCGAGTGGAGTGCCAAAATTATTCAAAAGATTTTCATAATTATCTAAAAACCAGTTCAATTCCTTTGAAAATGCAAAATGAAAAGCGTTATACATCACCACGGAGGATGATTTAGAAACACGCACCAAATCTTCAAAATTATCCATATTTGTGGTGGATGGTTTTTCAATTACCAGATTATTCCCAGATTCTAAAACAATTTTTCCGGTTTTATAATGATCTTCAGTTGGAGTATTCACTATGACAGCATCCAGTTGATCTTCGTGCTCAAGCATTTTTTCAACGTTATTATAAAATTCAATCCCGGGGTAGAGTTTCTGTTTTGCAGGATCTATATCACAAGCGCACCTCAGATGGGTATTGTCTGAGAATAAAATTGCTTCCATCCAGGGTTTTGAAATATTTCCAAGACCCACAATTGCAAATTCCAAATTTTTTAACGTCATAAGGGGCCATTCTCCAACCTTGATCCTTAAACACTTTTCCACTTCAAATTCGACAAACGCTTTCAAATAATAATGCCCGAACTACAATATAGTTTTTTTCACTTTGAGAATTCTGGCGTTTCTGATCAACCTTTGTGATTTAGTTATGTTGGTACTAAAAGATAGCAAATTTGCACAGGAAGGCTTAAGAAATTTTATAATAAATCAACGGTTCTAATTTAAGTGAATGAATTGGTGACGCTCATACGGAAACCTGACGAATATGATATAGACAGAATGTACGAAATCCTGGAGGAGTCTCTAAGCCCATTTCTTTCGGTCAACAGCGATCCAACAAATAAAAACAAACTGTCAATTGACAGGGCCTCTGTCAAGGATTACCTAAGAAACCCGCCATTTTCATGCATTGTTGCAGAAACAAATTCCCATATTTCCGGATGGATAGCTGGAAGCAGCGATCCGGCAGTTCTTTCGGAACATAGTTGCACAGGTGGAGAGTTCTACATTGAGGAAATAGTCGTGGATGCAAATTTCAGGGGGAAGGGCATAGGAAGGATTCTTCTGGACAGCCTCCCACTGGATGGTTTAAAGAATATCATTGTGGATACGCCACTAATAAATACTAACGCAGTGGCTTTCTATGAAAAAATGGGGTTTATCAGGGTTCAGGGATTGCCGCAGGATTTTTCCAGAAACTGGATCAGGCTGTCAAAAAAAATTGTGTAATGGGGTAATGCAATCATCAGCGAATGAAGCATGCTTTTATATATTGTGAAAATACACGATGAATGCAGTTTCTATTGCTATCCTTTACCTTATGGCTGATATCCATACTTTTCTATCTTTATGCAATGCGTAGAAATCTGAACATATCCATAATTATTTCGCTCATCATTTCAGTGATGTTTCTGATCTCAGGCTTCAATCCACTTTCAATGCCAGTAGAACTCTGTTTTTCCCTCGCAATGAACACTCTTTACAGGCGAATTTCCATCCCATTCCTTTCCATAATTGCCATCTGCTCTGCTTTGCAATTTTATGGAACACATTCAGCAATTTCCCTGCAGGTTTTCGTGTTAGCAGCTGGTACAGGCATGGCAGTTTCAATGATTTTCAACGAAGAGTTGAAGAAAATGGAATCCGTGAACGATTCAACCAGAGGAAAAAACCCTTCCGTTGAGAAAAGGAGAGATGTTGTGCAGATTGCATCAGGTGTGATCTTCATACTGATATTTCCACGGATCTCCATCATGTTTTCATATTCCGGAATGGTTATTCTTGGAGTCATTTCGATTTTTATACTGTATATTTCAGCATATCATGTGAAGAACGGTTTCTCAAAAATAGTATCATCCCTGGAAAGGCCCAATGTGCCTGTGGGTATAGGTTCAATCTGGTATATTTCAGGGCTGATGATTCTCATGGGCCTGACCAGTTCCATCAATATCATACTGATAGGTGTATTTGCCATGGCAATCGGGGATTCCCTCGCGACCATAGTTGGGATGAGCATCAGGACATTCAAGTTGCCTTACAGCAGAAAAAAAAGTTTTGGCGGTATGATGGCAATGATGATTCCCACTCTTGTGTTTGCTTATTTCATAGCAGGAATAGATTATTTTCCACTTGCAATTGGGGCATCATTGGTGGAATCTGCATCAGGATATCCATTGGATGACAATTTCAGCATTCCGGTTGGAATAATCGTTATAAGCTACATACTCAGGATTTTCTGAAATCTTTCCAGTAAAGCGTCTCCGCCTCTCCCGTATCTGCAAATCCTATATCCTGGTATATGTTTCTTGCCTTTGAAGCCTCATTCACCCACAACTGCATCTCTTCATGGCCGAGCATTTCGAGCTTCTCAGCAGCATGCCTGATCATGGCATAAGAAAATCCCCTGTCCCTGAACTCTTTCTTCACGAAAATATCAACGATCAGCGGAACTCCGGTGTTTATGAATTCTTCTTTCCCGTCGGTTATTATGCATGCACCAGCCACTCCATTCTTATACAGAACACATGACGGGGAGGGCATGAATTTTCCATAATACCCGTCAAGCAGAATGTCATAGGTCAGGTTCTTTCTATCCTTCAAATACAGGAGATAATGTTCAGGGCTGTCTCCATAGGCATCGTACTGGGCACTGCGCATCTCTTCGATTTTCACATCATTTACCTTCAGGATATTCATATCAGATGCAGATTCTCCGGAAAGCATTGAATCATTGCTCTTCCCGGTGATATTTTTCAGCGTGGATTTCATCTTCAGGCGCCTGTCAAGCTTATAGCCATATTTTTCAAGTGTGCCATAGAGGAATGAACCATTGAACATATTGTCTATTATTATCAGTTTCCCTGACCCGACAGACATTTCATCAAGCCATTTCAATATAGTTTCACCTTTTTCAGTGTTATCATCGGTATCTTTCATAAATCCGATTGTGCAGATGATCCTGTCATCCAGAACACCTGAAGGCAGAACATAACTGTATGCTGAAACCTGTCCCCCGGAGATTATGACTCTTGAAGGAACCATATTCCTGGAAAGGATGTCTACAATAGGACTGAATAATTTAACAGCATCTATTCCAGAAAACTGTTCCTGAAGTGTCCGGATCTGTTTTCCGAGAATAACATTCCAGTCCAGTTTGATATTGGTCAGTTCCTCCATGTTAAGCCATGTTAGAAGTATATTTAAATTATCTTCGCATATGGTAACAATGAATGATGGAGAAAGAACTGCCAGATTCAACAAACTTGCAGTTGAATATTCCAGATATTATAAGGGGAAGATAAGGACGCTCCCCTGTGTTCCGATAAATTCACTTAAAGATTTTTCTTACTGGTACACTCCGGGCATATCTGAAGTATCAATGGAAATCAAACGCAATACTGAAGAATCCTTCAATCTTACCGGAAGATGGAACAGTGTGGGAATCGTTACTGACGGGACAAGGGTTTTGGGGATAGGAAATGTGGGCCCCGAGGCTGCCATGCCAGTGATGGAGGGAAAGGCAATGCTTTTCAATCTTCTTGGCGGCGTCAATGCCATCCCGCTTCCACTGAGGGTTTCCGACAGGGATCAATTTATTTCCGTTGTAAAGGCCCTTGAGCCTTCCTTTGGCGGTTTCAACCTTGAGGACATAGAGAGCCCGAAATGTTTCTATGTTCTGAAAGAACTTCAGGAAAAGCTCACCATACCGGCATGGCATGATGATCAGCTTGGTACAGCATGCATCATACTGGCAGGACTCATAAACAGCATGAGGATCACAGGGAGGAAAGCGCAGGATTCTACCATTGCTCTTGTGGGATCAGGTGCTGCAAACATTGCAGCTGCACATCTTCTCATAGAGGCAGGTTTCAAGTCCCAGAACATTATAATGGTGGATTCCAAGGGAATACTGGACAAGGAAAGGGAGGATCTGGATACCCTCATGTTTTCAAACCCATGGAAATATGAACTCGCACTCATAACAAACGGAGAGAACAGAAAGGGGCCCATGGAGAATGCCATAAAGGGGACTGACATCATAGTCTCAGCAGCAAAGGCAGAGCCCGGCACAATAAAGAACCAGTGGATCGGAGAGATGAATAAGGATGCAATTGTATTTGCTCTTGCAAACCCGCTTCCGGAAATATGGCCGCAGGATGCAATAGAAAACGGTGCCAAAATAGTTGCAACGGGGCGGGGAGACTTTCCAAACCAGATAAACAACAGTCTGGTGTTCCCGGGCGTTTTCAGGGGCATGCTTGATGCAAGGTCAAGGGGTGTTAATTTCAAAATCATGGTCAAGGCAGCTCAGGAAATTGCAAATTATGTGGGGGCCCCCCAGCCGGACAAAATAGTTCCCTCCATGGAGGATTGGGAATTGTATCCGCAGGTTGCGTCAACAGTCGCAAGAGCATCTGTTGATGAGGGATTTGCGAGAAAACCGGACAGCAGGGAAGGTTTCCTGAAGACAGCAAGGGAAATAATAAGCACAAACAGGCTGATGATCGAGAAATCCATGGATTTGGGATTCATCAGGAAATTACCGGAGGTGAAGGAATGAAGGAAAGCAGTGGATCTGTGAGAAAGGCGAAGGAAGGGGACATTGATCAGTTCATGTCCATGATAATGAGGATGAAAAAGCTCAATGGAGAATTCGATCCTCTTTTCAGGACAAGGGAAGGCGACGATACATCAATACGGGATTATTACCTGAAATGCATCAACGATCATGAGCATTTTATCACGCTCGTGGCAGTTAAGAAGGATAAGATTATGGGCCTTGTAAAGGCGGAGATCAGGGAAAGGATATCCTATGAGCCATCCAGGGAATTGAGGATCGTCGATCTTTACATCATGCCAGAATTCAGGAGAAAGAATGTGGGGAACATGCTTTTGAGCGGCATTTATAGTGAGATGAAAAAACTGGGCATCAGTATCATAACTGCTGAATTTCCATCCCTGAACCTCATAGCACTTAACTTCTACGAGAAAATAGGTTACAGGCAGATCACGAGCGTCTACGGAAAGAACATTGAAGAAGACACGGAATGATCAGAAAATCTTTCCGGATCTCCACACATTCAGATATTTTTCTGCATTCCTGCCTTTTGTTTCCAGGAATGCATCGAATGATTCCGGAGAACTGTTTTCCCTGAGCATGACAGACAGTTCACTTTCAATGAATAAACCTGAATCGAGGGCCATTCGAATTTCCTGATCCGTGAACATTTTTGATTTCACGGGCTTCCATGTTTTGGCTGCAAATTTTTTCTTTATGTTCTTTGCAGTTCTGTATTCCAGGTAATCGCCATAGTACGGTCCGGACATGGTATTTTCAAATGCTGATGAAATTTTTTCCATGATAGAATCAAAG
>JAKAPZ010000098.1 GCA_021822985.1 Thermoplasmata archaeon
ACATTCATCACTTCTGATCCTGGCCATGGAAAGCATGATGAACCATACAATGAGGGAAAGACCAGGAGATCCAAGGATGGATCACATACGAAGAAGAAGAATAAATCGTATTTCGGGTATAAGGGACATACTATAGTGGATGACAATAAGCCTGTTCTCACAATAAGATCTTATGCCATCACCACGGCAAAGGATCATGACACTTCCATTGATCTTTCTAAACACTGAATAACAGTTTACAGGGACAAGGGATATTTTGGCCATGATCCCAAGGGATTCAACGGAACCATGGACAGGAGTGTGAGAAACCACAAACTGACAATTGAATTCATAAGAAGGAATCTGAGGATATCAGGAAAGAGATCGCTGGTGGAATATCCCTATGCAATCATGAAGAGGGTTTTTCATTTCTTTCATGTGCTGGTGACAAATATAAGAAGGGTGATGGTGAAATTCATGTTCACATGCTTCGCATACAATATCCATGCGATGAAAATTATACAGGGATAGCGGTAGCTATGGAAATTTTCATGAAAACATGAAGAAACAATGGGATATAAGGGCAAAACGGGAAGGAATATAAGGATATTTTAATGATTTATGACGTGATTTTATCATTAAATGGTGGAAAGCGAACAATCAATATCTTATTCGAAATCCTCAATATAATATTTATATTATTCAGCATAAACTTAATGTGCATTCAAAGAGAAGAATTATAGTTTAGACATTGTCAACTTTTAGTTGATAATTCCGGAAAACCAGTACAGGAAGCGAAATCATGAAATAGGATGGAAACATTACATGACATGCGACTGAGGAAGGCGCCACATGTGGATTTCAAAAGTGTTTCCACCACACTGGATCAGTATGGGTCGGATGAGCCTTCCCCAATTTTCAAGATAAACAACATTCCCATGATGGATGTGGTACTGAAGGGAAATGATCTGATCAGTTTTATGAGGCCAATGTGCCCTCAATGCCATTCAAGAAAGGTGGTGAAGAACGGAACCTGTGTTAGAACCATGGAGAATGGCATCATATTCCGCATCCAGAGATATATATGCAGGGAATGCGGATATTCCTTTGTTGCAAGGCCTCCCAATTACGGCTATGGAAAGCATTATCCTGAGGATGTAAAAGAGAAGAGTGTAAGGGCCAGGGTGAAGACATCCCTGAGGAAAGCTTCCTCTCTATTCCGGATCATTGGAAACGTGATCATATCCCATGAAACCATCAGGAGATATGTGCCTCCTGCACTGGCAGGAATCATGGAATCATCCGGTTACTTTGTCTATGATGAACAGTATGCCCACATCAATGGCGTTGAAAAATACAGATCCCTCCTGAAGGATTCAATAAATGGAAACTTTGTGGAGGAAATGCTGGATGATCTGAAGGAAGAGACTCTAACAGGATTCTTCATAAGGGCACTGTCAAGGTTCACTATTCCAAAGGAGGTATTCATCACCACTGACGGATATCATTATGAATCCGTGCTGGAAGCATCATCCACAATGTTAGGAATAAAAATAAGAAGGCAGAGATGCCTGTTCCACTTGGAGAAGGATCTTGCACACAAAATAGCAGTGGCAAAGATGGAAGATCATCTGGGAATGGCAAAGAAGTTGATCAAATACATGTTCTTCCAGAATAAGTCAAACATGGATAAACTTGGAAAGAACAGGGATGCTGTTGCCAAGATCATAGAAGGCAGGAATGAGAAGGAGATTGTGGAAATAATGCTGGAGAAGATCAACAGCATGTATGGCGATGACAGGATCATTGGATCGTTCCTGGGATTGGTTCAGAAGCACAGGAGGGAGGTGTTCCTGTACCTTGAGAATCCCAAGGTGGAGAAGACATCAGACAAGGCGGAACAGCATTTCTCCGTCCAGTCATGGCTGTTGAAGCACCGGTTCAAGACAAAGGAGGGGTTGATAAGAACATCCTTCTGGTATCACAGGTACCTATCAGACGGAATGTGACAATGTCGGTATTTGAATACTGCCAATTCTCTGTTGATGCTCTGTGACACCATATGAAGTTTTAGGAAATCCCTCGTCTGTTTTGAATCTGTTCTTCAACAGTTCTGATCTTACGGAAAAATAATACTCTACGGCATTAACTTTAAAATTTTTTAGGGAACCCATCCAGTTTCAAGGTTTGAACAAGTTCCCTAACCTTCTTTGACATTTTCCCATAATTGTTCTGATCCAAAATCGGCTAGGGATACCTAAATTGCAGGAGAACGTTCTTTTATGCTTATCCTATTTTTGACATTTTACTCTTTCAGCAGTCTCTGTATTCTGTATTATGCGATGAGTGTATGACCGAAATGAAGAGATATTCTATCAATGCGAGATCAACCATCAAATATTTTGTATCAACGTGCAGTAGATTCGTGAACGTATCGAGTTTACCATACAACATCATTGTGTAGCGTATACAGTTTTAATATCTTCTGCGGTTTCTCACCAGTGCTTGTAACGATTGCGATCTTCCCTTCCTTTTCTACGAAGAATTAAGATACCGTATCAGAATCATGGGTACATAATGCTCGTTCTCCTTACCCATCCCTTTAGGAGAATGTCTACGAATATATGTGCACGAGACTTTAACACTGTTCTGGGCGTGAATCTTGTGTCCCTCTTCCTATCAATGAAGAATCCTATGATCTGTAATAAATGATTTGTTCAACATTTTCAGGGTCCACCAGTCAGTCTCACATGCTTTCAACTGGGAATTGAACCTCGGGCAACGTTCATAAGAATGGTGAAATAATATGCCCTAAGTTTAAGTTTCAGGAATGTATTCTTCAGTTTGAGATCCTTTCCCATTTCACACTATATGCCCTTTAGTATTCCTTTCCATTATCTCTTTTTTTATTTCTTACAACGATACTCATACAATAAATTGTAACGCATAGATGGGTTTTACTTCATAAAACTTTCATTCACTCCGTAAATTGCAGAGAAATTGAAAATCGGACACCTTGTTTTGTAACTCGAGATAATCACAATAGTGACAATAGGTGAATTATTATAGGACATCTCTTTAAAGTATCTACAATAAAGGTAATCAATTTCAAGCTAATTTCAAAAGTCAGTCACCATTAAAAAGGAGTGTAGGTTTATGAATGAAGAATTAATTGTGTTAAAAGCTGGCCATCTTCGGATTTATGTTAGGAAGTCGGAGGCATTTGTATATTATGCCACATTCGTTGCTGGGGAAAACAATAAAATTCACTTGGATACAGATGATATAGTAATTGATGCAGGGGCTAATGTGGGTGATTATACTGTAAAAGTAGCAAATATCGTTAAAAAAGGAAAGGTCATTGCAATTGAACCAAACCCAACTAATGTTGAAATTATTAAAAAAAACATTACCCTGAACAAATTACACAATGTAGAAGTACTTCCTTTTGCCATATCAGATGTATCAGAGGTAGCTAAACTAAGTGGAGATTCAGTTGACGCTTCAATTATGCGAAACGCCGAAAATTCATTGCAAGTTCAAACAATTACTATTGAGGATGTGTTTAAAAAATATTGTACACCGGGAAAAAAGGTAGTAATGAAAATGGATATTGAAGGAGCTGAAGAACTTGTATTTAGAAATCCAAGCTTTTTGAAAATGGTAAGAGAAATTAGCATAGAATTGCATGGTGAAAAAAATATAAGAGAAATTCCTATAATATTAAAGAATAATGATTACAAAATTGAAGAATTCGGGGTAATTCAGCAATTTAAAAACACAATTTTTTACATAATTAGGCATCCCGTATCTTTCTTTTCGAGTGAAAAAAAGACAAATATGATAGCAATAAAAGGTTTAATCGGCACAATTGCTGGAGAAAATCCGGTTCCAAGTATACAAAACAATCATTTTAGAGTTATTTATGCTTGGAAAAATTAAGTTTGTGAAGTACTTATTTTAGATGTTTTAATTCATATTCTCCGCATCTCTCCTCATATAAAGACCCAGATGCTGAATCCGATTTCGTGCTAGAATCTCTTTGCACTGTAAAAAAGATCACTTATTCATCCACTTGTATTTTTCTTGAATAAATATTATGGTTCAGAAGAGGTGGTTATTAGAAAATCTTATGAAT
>JAKAPZ010000099.1 GCA_021822985.1 Thermoplasmata archaeon
TATATTGCACTGCTTTATTTTTCATGGAACCCGTATTTGAACTTTCAAGTTACTTGAAGCATTGATCTATCAAAATCACTTTATCACAGCATTGAATTTTCATTACTGAACCTGGTATGTTATTATATGTCACGCAGTATTCATATACACAAAAAGTTTCAGGATTTGTTGGAAATTGAAATGGTTTTAAATGATGCTATTTGTTGCCATCTGATGTGAGAGTGAATTATATGGGAAAAATTAAAAATTTTCTTAATATTTTTGCAATCCGTCTACAATGGAATAAAAGGAATCGGGTTGCCCTTGCGATTTTAAGAATTTCAGGGATAGCATTCTTCTCCTATATATTGTACAATTTACTGAATGGTTACTCCATATCAAATGTAGAACTGGTAATATCTCTACTGATAGCATTCTTTGGCTTGTACTATAATAGTTGCATAAAATTTGATGATAAACCATCAGCAAAACATAGGGGCAATGAATAAATGGCCAAAAGGGATATGTGAGAATCATCTCACAGACAGGAATAAGAGTAGACAACATCCAAGTCGCAAGTATGAATATCATATATTACCACATTCTCAGAATTTAAAACATCGGTTGGTTCAAAAGGAGAAGCATTAGGCTGAAAGATAGTCTGTTTTATGGTTCCAATTTAATGGTGAGGTAAGATTACTCATTTTTCCCGGAAGGGATAACCTCATTTTGTCTATTTTCATAACTATGTATTTTCACTTCCCCTCCTCCCTGCGAGACTAAATACACAAGAGTGGAATGGACGGAATCGAAAGGCAATAATCTCACTGCTTTACCATCAATAGCCATAATCATGAATTTTTTTAGATATTTTCGGTATATGGGCTCAACGATGGAAATAAGGGAAATAACATATACAATAATCACTAAAACCATATATGGAAGAATAAGTTGTGCGTTTAATAGAATAAGGGCAGCAAAGAAAATGTATATGGCTATTGTTATTCCCAACTGAAATTTTCCCCTAAAATCTGTTGCCCTTATATGCAATTTTATTCTTGAGTACTCGTATTCCTTATGGTCCAGTTTCACAGTGCTCTTGCTGAACTCAATACCTTTGCCCAAACGTAAATATTCAAACCGTTCCTTTTTTGCAGTTCCTGATGAAGGAGAAAAAATGCTCAGTTCATTCACCACCCGAAATCGTTCCATGACCTGACTGGAAATCTTCCATTATCAATGGAATGGCAGAACTGCTGATAACACCAGTGATATATTCTGCAAAGTTCCCTGAAGGAATATTGGAATCAAAGATATTTTCTCCGGGAAATAATGGGTGCAACCATAAGACCATTTGCAAAGAATATGGAAATACTATATGAAATTGCCCTTTCTCGTTGAAGGTACTCATGATGGTGGTTTTCAAAAAGTTCAAACTACGTGCTTTTTGGATCAAGAGACACTGTGTCAAATCCGGGCAGCTCCCATATATGATTCGTCTTTTCGAAAGGGGCCCGCACAGGGCAGACTCTTACCCCGTCTGGCAGAATACCATTATCCATCTGCGAGATCCGGTATCTTCAAAGAATAATATGGTGATAAAGTGTCTGGCATATTAAAATTGAGGGAATTGACTGTGATTTATGTTCAGTAATAAAAAATCCTCACAAAGTCAATGCAAAGACGGTAAAAGAATTTTCATTCCATTCAATGTGCAATTTGTTTCCTTCTCGTATAGGAGCACCGTTGCGAGAATGTTTATATGATATTAAACGCTGAACCGAAGCGGAGTGATGGGATCTGATTGACGATAATGGAGGGATGATTGATGAACCGCCAAGTAGCTATTATCTGTTTTCCATTAGGCAATCTTTTTACTACCGGATTCTCAGTTCTTTTTGATCATTCTCATATATTTCATGGCTACAGGACCATTTCAGTTATTGCAAGACACATCGCAATCCGTATTGGAAATTTTACTCATTCAACAATAAACAAGGGAGATGATCTTTAAATGTCATCATGGAAAAAACATGTTTCTGAACATAAGTCGATCAATATAGCAAATGAACTAAATGAACTGCCTGAGGATCTGAGGTATAGGACAGAAGACAGACTTCATATAGCATTTCACAGGGAAAAACATACACACATTTCGAAAATTGAGCTTTTCTTCATGCTTATAGGCCCGGGAATCCTGGTCATGATTGCTGACAACGATGCAGGAGGTGTCATCACTTATGCTCAAACAGGATCCATATTTGGCATTGGTTTCTTCATTCCATTTATGATCCTGATGCTTCCCGTAGCTTATTTTGTACAGGAAATGACCGTAAGATTGGGGGCAGTCACTCACAGGGGGCATGCAGAGATGATCTGGAAACGTTATGGCAAGTTCTGGGGCTCTTTTTCACTGGGAGATTTGGTTATCGCAAATTTCCTCACTCTCATAACGGAATTTATTGGAATAACTGTGGGCATGTCGATTTTTGGGGTGCCTCGTATACTATCTGCCATCGTTTTTGTCATACTCGTTATATTGATACAGCTTTTTTTGAGATACTATACATGGGAAAGGATTTCACTGTTCATAGCAGCTTTCAACCTTGTTTTTGTTCCATTGTTATTTTTCCTGCCTCATCCGCCAGTAGCAGATTTCATAAACAGTTTTGCCACATGGAAGATAGCTGGCGGAGTCAGTTCACTATTCATCTATGTTTTGCTTGCAAATCTGGGCACAACAATAGCACCGTGGATGTTGTTTTTCCAGCAGTCATCCGTGGTAGACAAGGGACTTACAAAGGAAGATATCAAATTCGGGCAGAGAGACACACTCATAGGATCAACTGTAATGGTGATAGTAGCCATTGCAATAATCATCCTAACAGGATCAACCGTATTTGGTTATGACAGCAATGGCACTCTCGGAATCGATAATATTTTGAAGATATTCGCGGCAAAAGTTGGAACTTTTCCACTGGAACTTTTTGCATTGGGTCTTGTAGAAGCTGGCTTCATTGCTGCAATTGCAATATCTGCAAGTACATCATGGGCAATGAGCGAAGCGTTTGGATGGAAAAAAAGCATAAATCTGCCTGCCAGAGAGGGTGTTCTTTTTTATGTTCCAAGTTTCCTGGCACTTGCTATCGCTGCCTCTGTGACACTTATACCCAATGCACCACTGGGATACCTGAATTTAACAGTTCAGGTTATAGCGACGATCTTCATGCCTGCTGCCATGTTATTCCTCCTGCTGTTGCTGAATGACAGGGGAGTGATGGGTGATATGGTGAACAAAAGATGGCAAAACATAATCGGTTTTTCTATAATTGGATTCCTGATATTGATGAACGCACTTTATGGCCTATCGGTAGCACTTCCCACGGTATTCAACCATCTTGTCGGGATGTTATGAAATGGAGATGATTTAGGTGTCTGTTGAAAAAAAAGAGAAGACAATTGAAAACGGTTCGGAATTCAGGGAATTCATGGTCTCACAGGGATTAGAAGATTATAGTAAAATACCTGTAGAAAAGGTAAAATTCAGTCCCAGAATCAAAATCGCATTCTGGTTTCTGCGTGTATATATCGTTATCATGGTTTTGCTCGTCATTATCGGTTTTTCACATGTCATATGAATGAATATATTCATTCCCATTGTGGATTAGACGGGAAGTTTCATTTCTCTTTCGAAATAGACATGCATTTCAAGCGAAATTCCTGAAATTTGCAAAAATCTTCTGCATCCGGATTCAGTTTGCAGCCTCATCAACTATTGCTATTCCGCCATTGAATCTTGATATAAGGATGCCGAAGAACATTATTGTCACTCCTGCCATAGACAGAATACCGGGAACAACATCTGCCATTACGGCACCAAACGCCATTGTGAATATTGGGACAGAGAAAGCGAGTACAGTTATCCTGTTGACCTTGCTAATCCTGATCATATAGTTCCATAGAATGAACTGTACTGCTCCTCCGAAAGTCGCCATCCAGGCGAGATCGATTAAAAAATTGTAGCTGATTTTAAGTGAAAAATCCAGGGGAGAGAGTGCCATCATGATCAGTCCACCTATAAACATCTGGGAAGCATTGATACTCACTGG
>JAKAPZ010000020.1 GCA_021822985.1 Thermoplasmata archaeon
GGCAGGGCACTCAATATCAGAGCTTACACTGGGAAGATTTGTCGTTTTTACACTGGATGATCTTGTGGAATGTGCTGTGCTTACACGGGCATCCTATGAGAGGGATATTGATCGTGTGAATATTCCGAAGGGGGCCCTTGATGTTCTCTCACAGGCTATTGTAGGCATGTCCCTTGAGAAGGTTTGGAATATTGATGATGCTTACAATCTCATCAGAAGAACCTATCCATACCGGAACCTGAAAAAGGAAGATTACATGGCAGTGATCGAATATCTTGCCGGCAGGGTTGAGAATAATACCATTTATTCCAAGATTTGGTACGATGAGGAAGCAAAGACCATGGGCAAGAAGAAAAGCACAAGGATGATTTATTTCATGAACATAGGAACCATACCTGATGATTCCGACTACAAGGTCATCGATACAAACGGCAGGCATCTTGGCCAGTTAAGCGATAAATTTGTTGAAAGAATGGTTGCCGGAGATATTTTTGTCCTTGGTGCCAGAACATATGCCTTCATAAAGACAAGGGGAAACAGAGTCATGGTGAGAGATGCTACCGGGATGAAACCCACAATACCCTCATGGTCCGGAGAACTTCTTCCCAGAAGTTATGATCTTGGCACACTAATAGGAAAATTCAGGGAAACAGTTGCTTCCAGGTTAGATGAAGAACCACAACTGAAGAATTGGCTGATTGAAAATTACCGCGTTGACGAAAACGGAGCAAGAAGCATAATATCTTATATCCGGGCACAGTCAAAATTCACTATACCTACTGACAGACATCTCTATGTGGAAGGATATGAAGAAGAGGGCCTGTATAGTGTAGTATTTCTTATACCACTCGGGAGAAGGCTTAATGACGCTCTTTCAAGAGCTTATGGACAGGCAATTGCAAACAGATTTCTTATGAATACAAGAATAACCGTCACCGATGATGGTTTCATGCTCACATTCGAAAAAAAGGTGGATATTAAAAATATAATTGAACTTATCAACACAGGCAATTTTATCAATTATGTAAGGGATTCCATAAGCAACACCACCATTTTCAAGGAAAGATTCAGGCAGTGTGCCACAAGGGCACTGATGGTGCTCAGAAAATACAAGGGACATGAGGTTTCAATTGTTATACAGCAGCTCAGGAGTGACAGAGTGCTCAAGGCCCTTGAAAATATACACAATTTTCCTGTCATAATGGAGACTTACAGGGAAATCATGAACGATATGATGGATGTCCCTGCAGCCCTCAGATATATTTCTGAAATCATTGAACGCGGCAATTATACAATTGCAGATTATTCAACCAAATCAAGCCCGTTTTCCCTTTCACTGATTCTTGCAAGTGTTTCTGATATAGTGCTAATGGAAGACAGGGCGAAACTTCTCAGGGAACTTCAGAGCAGGATAGTTGACAAGGTCTACGGTACGGAATATATGGATTTCAAGATAAAGGACCACAGGATTGTTGATCTTTTCTATTCATCAAGGGTTCCAAGAGTTTCAGATGAATATACAATGATGGAATTGTTTGAATACTTCCCATATGTGGATATATCGAGATCAAGATTCAATTCTCCCTTTCCATATGGAACTGATGATTCTGCAAAGATCTGCAGAAAACTTGCCATCGAGGGCAGAATCGAAAGTGTTTACGTAAGGGGAATTTACTGGACACTTCCGGAAAGGGTTGATCTCTTCAGAAAACTTTTTACTAGGCACAAGGAACTGACCGATGAAGATAAAAAAATACTTGAACACCTTGAAGGGAAAACCATGAAAGATATTGCGCATGAACTCTCATTGCCGGAGGATGCTGTGAAGAATTCTCTCAACACTCTTGAAGCCATGTACTTGATCAAAAGGAATTTTTCAGGAGAGACAACAGTATATTTTAGAAGGGAAATTCCTGACAAAAGCCAGATGGCTGAAAGTGATCTTGTGTATAGCACAATAAATTCCATGGGCCCCATGACGGCAGACGAATTGTCAATCAAATTGCCAATGGAAAGGGAATTGCTTGACAGGGAGATTCTCAAAAATGTTTCCATGGGCAACCTTGACGAGGATTACGTCACACCCGTTTTCGCAAAACAATATATCGCTCATGGGCACGTTGAACAGATACTAAAGTACAGCGGAAACGATCCGGAGATCAAGAGAAAAGGAAAAATAATGAGACATTTTGACAATGGTGATCAGTATCTTGCGAATATTGGTTATTATACTGACCCTGCTTCCATTGAAATGAGGGTTCCATCAGGAGAAAGTCCATTAAGGAATTCATCTGTGATAGAGGGGCGGTTCTTCAGGCACAGAAACACCGTGATGCACAGAGACATGGCTCTGGCTCTTCAAAAGTTGAGGGAGAATGAACTGAAAGAAAACGAAGGGAGAGTTTATTCTTATCTTGAATATGGCGCTGCCACATCTGAAGCAATTTCTTCAGCCTTATCTATGGATATAAAGGAAGTACGAATGATCATTAAAGAACTTCAGCATTCTGTTCTTGTTTACGAGGAAAATGGGAGATATGGCAAAATAGCGAGAACATCCATGAGCAGGAACGAAGCCATGGAAACACTTCTCACATTCACGGGCCCCCTGACTCAGAATGAGCTTATGAGAAATTTCTGGTTTTATATCAAAAAAGGTGATCTTGACAATATCCCTTCCTCAATGGGAAAGAAAGGAATGTATTTTGGGGAAATACCGGAAGGTTATCCGGAAGACATTCTTGTTCCAGCAAGAGATCCATCCAGCATATATGAGAGACAGCTTCTTTCCTATGATAGCGGCTTCAACATGCTGTTTTATTCTGCAGGGGAATTATCCGCTCTGCTCTCTGCCGACATATATCCGGAAATGGTTTGGATATCACAGGTCGAACTGGAAAAGGAAGAGGAAAGGGAAAAACTTCTTAAATATATAGACACAAATTTTGTGAAGAAAGGCAGGGCAGTTGTATTCAATAATAACGCTGGAAAAATCGTGAATATGCTTGAGATTCTGGGGTATTCCCATGGAAATGATTTTTGGGTAAAGGGAAGAGAAAGTTTTGAAGTGATGTATTCAGATACATTTATTGAAAATTCTCTTGAGTATTACGGATCTACTTCCGGGAAAACAGGAACCACGAGGGAAAACATAATTGAGGCAACCCTTGGGATCAGGGAAGGGACTGAAGCAAGAATGTGGGCCATAAGGGCATCTGATATGGAGAGTTATTTCATGTCTGATCTCATTTTCACATTCAATGGGCCCATGTCCATATCGTGCAAAGGGACTATGGAAACAATAGCCATATACAGGGCCCTCCGGCCCCTTGAAATGACACCTATGGATCAGGATGTTATAAGGTTCATACTTCAATTTCCTGCTTCAGAAAATGAAATCGTTGAAAATGTGCATGGTTCGCATATGCAAGTTGAGGATTCAATATCAAGGCTCTGGAACTCAGCCGTGATCTGTAAGGATTCGGATTCAAAATACAGGTTTGTCATTGAAAAATTTTCAATCGAAGAAGCGGCAGGCTGGATCATAAGAAAAATACTTTCTGTTTACGGTTTCATCAATTATGAGATCTATTCACAGATAAGTGGAAGCTGCAATGAATACTATTACAAAAAATTCATGGATGAATACCTTAAGAAAAATATCCTGAAAGAAGTCTTTTTGCCCGACACTAAAAAATTCTTTCTGGTTAAAGAGGAATTTCTGGAGAATGGAAAAAATGTGAAAAGGGAAGTTCTTCTAAGCCCCAGAGACCTTCTGTATTCAATGATAAAGCAGCTTATTAAGAAGAATTTCGGAGGCACAAGGAAATTCATTTATGCAATCAATGGAAAAGTGAAGATGGAAATAGTGGTAAAAAGAAACAGGAATGATCTGCTTGCAGATTCCATCGAAGGGGAAATGGAATATCTTCAGGACGTGAAGAAAATCATGGCTGCTTCTGGTTTTTCCATCAGGGAAAGATCACCATAATTTTTTTAACGACTTAATCATACTTGAGCAATGATAGGATTTGAGTTGCTAGTTATTGGAATCAACATTATACTTTCCTTATTTCTGTCAATAGTCTCAGCAAAAGCAATGAAAAAGGGGTTGAAAATATTGAGATATACCCTGTTGTTTTTCCTTGTAATACTGATATCAATGGTGATGATATCTCTCCAATATTTCAATATTGCAATATTTGAAGGGATGACAGTTTATATCGTTTCGATTTCTGATTTTATCATGCTCATAATTCTTTATGCAGGAATATTGAGAGGAAGTGTCCATTGACCTCCACCCCTGGAGCAAGGGAAAGTATACTGAACGTAATCAGAGAATCTCCTGGTATACATTTCAGAGCCATCCAAAGAGAAACCGGCCTTGCTACGGGACACGTTGAATATCATTTATACCAGCTCGAAAAGGATGAGCAGATAACTGTCAGGAAGGATGGGAGATTCAAGCGATATTTTGTATATGCGACCAATGATCCCGTTAAGAAGAATCTCGGGTTTCATATACGTTCCAGAATTAATAGGGAAATCATCTTTTATCTTTTTCGAAAAAAACAATCAACCTTAGAAGAATTGATTGAAAAATGTGGAAATAAATCCACCGCAGCGCTTGAGGAATTGCAGAATGACAACATAGTGATAAGGGAAAATGGCCTTTACAAACTGAGAAATCCCGAATCGCTGAGGGAAGCAATCAAAAAATCAAAGAAATCTTTCCTTGAAGAGCTTGCGGAAAGCCTTATTGACATTCTGGATGAAAAATTATAGGTGGGATTTTTTCCTGTAAGAGATGTATCCTGCCCCAATGATCATTAAGCCCGCTGCAAAGCCCCCTATGAGTATCTCCGAATTATCCATAATATAGTTTATTGCACCATTCAAAGGGCCTGAAACATTGAAATTCGATAAGGAAATGCCCGGGGTAATAACATAAGGATCATAAGATATGTTTGTGTATGAGCTATTTATTGGAAAAACAAATCCCATTCTTATGCGGTGTGGTTCATTTTCAAATCTTACACCAACTTCCTTTTGAATCCCATTTTCAGAATAAGTTCTGTTGAACGTGTAAAACAAGTTATTAGGAGAGTTTCCAAAATGGAACCTGAATGAATTGTAGTTCGAATGGTCGGAATTAAATGTTAAATTGTCTGGTGCTGACGAATTGCCAAAGTAAAAAACTTCAGGTACAGTTATATATTGCTGATCTAGTTTAGAAAAATTGACGAGAGATAAATTTCCCTCAACAATTCTGTGTGATACAATATTATAGGTTATTGAAAGCGTGTTGGTTTTGCCTGACATTAAATGGGAGATGTTATTGCTCGAATTATATGTCCTATTTAAGGAAACCGGATGAATATATATGGTGGTGTTTACGTAAAAAACCACACTAAGGTAAATTGTTCCGCTATAAAAGCTGGTATAACCAAAGCTTACAGGAACAGATTCTATGGCATTTGAAACATAAGTATAATTCATGAAACCATTTTTAGTAATATTCCAGCTTGAGCTGTAATTCATCTCATTATCTTCAACCTGGACTACACCACCTGTGAAGAATTTTAATGTGGTATTTACGCCATTGATTGTAAAGTTTAGTCCCGGGGATGAAAGGAAAGAAATATGGTTGCCATGATCATTATTCTGGCTGAATGCAGGAATTTCCATTACTACCAACAGTGCCAGAGCAATTGCAATATATTTCAACATAATCAAATCTCCAGACTATATAAATTATTTATGGTACATACTTCTGTATATTCTGATAATTCATATGGGCTAAAAAGATTCACAAAATCAAGTTAATAAAACCTCAGGAAAACTCCTGTTCAAGTTCAATCATTACCTGATTCAGGGCATCCTCGAAGGTAACACCTACGTACTCCCTGAGTCCTCCCATATCGGTCCTAAGTTTTGCGGTGTATGTCGATTCACCATTCTGACCGTCTTCCTCAACGGAAAATTCAATGTTGCAAATAAGTTCTTGCATTAACTCACCAGTGGCTAATGCATTATTTATTATATAAAAATTATGTGTGATGCAAATGGACAGAAAATACCATTTTATTCATATTTTCCAATGATTTTAGTATAATTTAATATGCGAAGGAGCATACAGTTCTTGGTAAAAGTGGATCAGTACGATGCTTCAAAAATTGAGGTGCTGGAAGGGCTTAAGGCAGTGAGGAAAGTTCCCGGGATGTACATTGGGAACACCAGCACTGAAGGACTCCACCACATGATATCTGAAGTGGTGGATAACAGTGTGGATGAAGCTGGCGCAGGATATGGAGACAGGATATATGTCACGATGGGTTCAGATGGAAGCATAACTGTTGAAGATAATGGCAGGGGCATTCCAGTAGATTTGCACCCAAAATATGGGAAGCCCGGGTTGGAAATTGTTTTAACGGAACTGCACAGCGGGGCCAAATTCGATAAAAAAGTGTATAAGGTCACAGGAGGGCTTCACGGTGTTGGCGTTCATGTAGTGAATGCACTATCATCAAAGCTAATTGCAGTAGTCAAGAAGAATGGAATCATGTATTCAATGGTTTTCAAACAGGGGATTACTCAGGAAAGTCTCAAGGAGCATTCCCGGGACGAAATTGGCAACCTGGATGTAACCATAAATATGCCGGATCAGACAGGCACAATCACAAAATTCTGGCCAGATCCGGAAATATTCCAGACAACAAAGTTTTCCAGGGATCTTATTGAGAAAAGGCTCAGGGAACTTGCTTACTTGAATTCAAACCTTACATTTGTCCTGGTTGATGAATTGAACTCATACATTAACACATTTCACTTCTCAGGGGGCATTTCAGAATTCGTTTCTTATATTTCTGAGGGAGATACTGCAATTCTTAAGGGAACAATACATGAAAGATCAGAAAAAGACGGAATAATTCTTGAATATGCGGTGCAATACACCACTTCAAGTACTGAAACAATAGAAGGTTTTGTGAATAACATTGGCACACCTGAAGGGGGAACACATATTATTGGCTTTAAGGCTGGATTGTCCAAAGCGGTGCTGGATTACGCAAGAAAAAGAGAGAGTATAAAGGGTACTAACAGCATCATTGGAGAAGACATAAGGGAAGGAATTGTATCAATTATACATGTAAAAATGATGAATCCGCAGTTTGAGGGACAGACCAAGGCAAAACTGGGTAACAGTGAGGTCAAGGGAATTGTTCAGTCTATGGTGGAATCTACAATGAAACTCTATCTCGAAAGTTATCCAAACATTGCAGATGTTATTGTTAAAAGGGCAGTACTTGCTGCTGAGGCAAGGGAGGCTTCCAGAAAAGCAAGAGAATTGGTAAAGAGGAAAACAACCCTTGAAAGCGGAACACTTCCCGGCAAACTTTCTGATTGCTCTACATCGGATCGGGAGAAATCTGAACTTTACATCGTGGAAGGTAATTCTGCAGGAGGTTCCACAAAACAGGCGAGAAACAGAGAATTTCAGGCAGTACTTCCCCTAAGGGGAAAAATTCTCAACGTAGAAAAGGTCAGCGATGACAAGGCATTTGGAAACCAGATCATTAAGGATCTCATTGCAGTGCTGGGAGCTGGAATAGGCGATAGCATCGAAATTGCTAAATTGAGATACGGAAAAATAATCATCATGACAGATGCTGATGTTGACGGTGCCCATATAAGAACACTTCTTCTAACTTTCTTCTATAGACATGCAAGAACTCTCATTTCGAATGGAAACATATTCTTTGCAGAACCTCCTCTCTACAGGATTCAGAAGGGAGAAAAGGTGTTCTATGTATATTCAGAAGAAGAGAGGAAATCAATTACTGAAAGTTTGGGTAAAAATGTAATTACCCAGAGATTCAAGGGTCTCGGGGAAATGAATGCGGAACAGCTCTGGGAAACAGCTATGAACCCTGAATCCAGAAAATTAGTCAAGGTTGAAATTGAAAGCGCTCTTGAAGCTGACAATACCTTTTCAGTTCTCATGGGAGAAAAAGTTGAACCGAGAAGAAGATTCATAGAAGAGAATGCAAAATACGTCAAGGATATTGATATTTAGGTGAAATTATGGAATCAAAACCCATCGAAAATGAAATGAAAAAATCATATTTAGATTACGCAATGAGTGTTATTGTAAGCAGGGCTATCCCGGATGTCAGGGATGGGCTTAAGCCAGTGCAGAGGAGAATTCTATTCTCAATGTATGAAAACGGTTTCTCTTCTGATAAACCTTATAAGAAATCTGCAAGAATAGTGGGAGAAACCATGGGTAAATACCATCCCCATGGAGACAGCGCAATTTATGATGCCATGGCAAGGATGGCCCAGAATTTTTCTATGAGGTACATGCTCATTGACGGACAGGGGAACTTTGGATCCATAGACGGGGATGAACCTGCTGCCATGAGGTACACCGAAGCCAGGCTGATGCCACTCTCTGAGGCTATTCTTGAGGACATTGAAAAGAATACAGTACCATTTTACCTCAATTTTGATGGAACACTTGAACAGCCTGAATATCTTCCTTCTAAGATACCCAATCTCTTAATCAACGGTGGTTCTGGAATAGCAGTTGGAATGGCAACGAACATGCTTCCGCATAACCTTGTGGAAGTGTGCAATGCTATCATAATGACAGTAAAAAACCCAGAAGCAACGATTGATGACATGCTTGGCATAATTAAGGGGCCCGATTTTCCCGGAGGTGGGATAATATGGTTCAACAAGGAACTCAAGGAAGCATACACCAACGGAAGGGGTAAAGTCAGATGCAGAGGGGAAGTAAATATTGAACCGAAGAAGCACATCATAATAACAAGCCTGCCATATAATGTGAACAAATCTCTTTTTCTTGAAAAACTCGCCAAAAAACTGAATGATGGAATCATTACTGGCATAACGGACATCAGGGATGAAAGCGACAGGGAAGGAATGAGGATAGTCATCAAGGTTGGCGATGATGATTTGAAGGATCTCGTGCTAAACCAGCTTTACATGCATACTGAACTCGAGCAGAGTCTTGGCATCATTAATCTTGTGCTGGAGGATAATCAGCCAAAGCAGATGAATCTGCGTGAAATGATAGGCAGTTTCATAAAACACAGGCTTAATGTGATCTTACAGAGAAGCCAGTTTGACCTGAATAAATTTAGGGAAAGGGCACACGTTCTTGAAGGATTGAACGTAGCACTTGAAAACATAGATGAGGTTATCGAAATAATAAGGAAAAGCAGCGATGGGCCTGAAGCAAAGAACAAGATAAAAGGGCGCTTTAATCTTTCCGACAAACAGGTTGATTCCATATTGGATATCCGTCTCCAGAGACTTACCAGTATGGAAAGGGAAAAAACTGAGAAGGAACTGAAAGACGTCAATGATAACATTTCAAGCCTGGAAAAAATTATTTCCGAAGAAAAGGTAAGAAGAAATATTCTGATCGAAGAGATGAATGATGTAATATCTGAATTTGGGGACAGCAGAAGAACTGAAGTCAGATCCGGAGACATTGAGATAATAAACATGGAAGATGCAATTCCAGTTGAAGAATCAGTGCTTATACTTACTGAAAAGGGATTTATAAAAAGAGTTACGCTTGATGAATACAGATCACAAAGAAGGGGTGGAAGAGGTGTCCAGACAAAGGTAAGGAGTGAAGATCAGGTGAGGGACATAGTATACTGCAGTTCTCACGATCCGATCCTTTTCTTCACATCTTCCGGCAGAGTATACAATATGAAGGCTTACAGTATAGGAAGCAAGAGCAGGAAAGGGGCGAGCGTCATTGCATCCACATTCCTGAACCTGATGCCAGGTGAAAACGTATCACATATGCTCAGAGGACTGCTCCAGGTTGATGGATATATACTCATCACTACATGCAAGGGTTTCATCAAGAAGACTCATATTTCAGAATATGCCAATATCAGGTCCAACGGCTTAAAAGCGATAAACATTGAAGAGGGAGATTTTCTCTCATCCGTCTTCTATGCAAATAATGACATGGATGCAGTAATAGTTAGCGATACGGGAAGAGCGTCAAGATTTAAAATTTCTGAAGTAAGGCCAACAGGAAGATCATCAAGGGGCGTAAGGGCGATGAAAATAGACAATAATGAGACAATCCTCTCTGCATTCCCCTTAAGCACTGGAGAAACCATACTCACCATTTCAAAAAGGGGGCTTGGAAAGAGAACGCAGGAATCTGAATTTACAGCACACCATCGCGGGACATCCGGGGTCAAGATCATGAAAATCACAGAAAGAACGGGCAAACTGGTTTCCGCTATGCCAGTGAACGGAGATGATGAAATAATCGTGATCACAAAGGAGGAACAGACCTTGAGAACAAGTGTTTCGTCCATCAGGATAATTGGCAGGAATGCACAGGGAGTCTCAATAATCAATCTGTCAGAAACAGATTCTGTCATTTCAGTTGGAAAGGTTGATCTATCCTGACAATATCTGTTTATCTTTCAGGAACCGGAAATGTTGGAAGGAATCTTATAGAATTAATACACAGCAGGAATCTGCCCATAAGGATTGCAGGCATTGAAAACAGAAGGGGCCAGATCCTGGGCAATTCAATAACACGGCACCAGTACGGGGAATTCATGAAAAATCCTTCAGAATATCCTCAGAAAGAGAATCCTGAAGATCTTGATTATGACGTATATGTTGATATGAGATCAGCATCCAGGGATGGTTCGTTTGAAAGAGATACATATTTAAAAATGTTCGAATCGGGGAAAAACCTGATAACAGCCAATAAGTCCGGTCTTGCAAATCACTGGAAGAAAATCGACATATCAAGGATTGAAAATAATAAAAGGATGCTTTACGAGGCAACGGTCGCAGGTGGACTCCCCCTGTTCAGCGTCCTCAGGAATTCACTTAACGGCTTCCAGTGCTCATATTTTCAGGGAATAGTCAACCTGACTGCGAATTTTGTCATGAGGATGATGCGTGATGGCCATTCGTTCGAGGATGCCTGCAGCATGGCAGTCAGGGAAGGAATTGGAGAAACTGATATGTCGGATGATCTTCTTGGAATAGATTCAGCAAGGAAGGCGGTAATACTGAGCAATGCAATTTTTGGGAAGTCCCTTTCATTGTCTGATATAAAATTTGGTGGAATGATAAAGAATTCAGAGAAAAACCAGATGCTTCTGGTTACCATAGGAATGAATGAGGAATTTTATGTAAATTCAGAAGTCGTTTCACTGGAGAAGGGACACCCATTCCTGAAACTCGGGCCCATGGCCATGGGATACAGGGCGGGGTTTAAGGACAGAAGCATGCTGACGGTTTCCGAGGATTATGATGGGCCCGTTGAGACTGCCGGAGCTGTCCTTTCGGATATTCTCTCACTTGCATAATTCAGCTGAACAGTGGATTTTTCTCCCTGACAAACCTGTTGTTTCTCAGGTCTGACAGAGCTTCCCTGATCTGCTCTTCGGTATTCATCACGATGGGCCCATGCCAGTATATTTCTTCATTCAGAGGTTTGCCCGTTATCAATACAAATCTTCCGCCTGAATCTCCTGTTTCGGCATGAATTCTCCTGCCTTCTTTCGAAAATACAACTGCTGTTCTTTCCTTTATTGTTTTATCATAATTCAGCAGACCTGTTATTTTTCCTGAAATTACGTTCATTATGGACGTATGCCCAATTTTGACATCAAATTCAAAAATGGATTCCGGTGGCATTGAGACATCGATGTACATGGGGTCTATGATGGGTTTGAGAGGAAGCTCATTTGAAACTTTTTCATATTCACCTGCAATGATCCTGACTGTATTGCCTTCTTTATCATTCAGGGAAGGTATGTTCTTCCTTGTGATGCTTCTGTAGGACGGTGTTTCCATCTTTAATCTGGCAGGTATGTTGATCCACAACTGCAATCCCTTCACAGCATCTTTTTGTCCACTATAATATTCCAGCCTCTTCAGTTCCTCCCCTGTAACAGATTCAGGCATTTCCTGATGGAAAATTCCGCTGCCTGAAGTCATCCATTGTACCTCGTCAGGATATATTATGCCTGAATGCCCTTCACTGTCTTCATGGGCCACCTTTCCATCCAGTAAATATGTGACAGTTTCAATTCCCCTGTGTGGATGCCATGGAAAACCTGCTATGTATTCCTCTCTCTGTGTTGAGCCAAATTGATCCAGAAGTAGAAAGGGATCTGTGATGGAAGCAGTATTCATGCCTCCAAACATTCTCCTCAACCTTACTCCCGCACCATCGATAGTATCACTTCCACCAAGAACATTGGAGACAGTTTTGAATTCATAATGAGGCATGCCTTATGATCATTATACAATTTAAAAACATTTCATAATTTTATGGGTTTTAAATCAGTAATATACGGATAAAGATTTAATAGCATCAGGCTATCAAACTGCATGAGCGAAGACAATCCGAAAGAGGGCCTTATAGTTGATGGAGAAATGAAAACCCTGAAATTTTCCACTTCATTTATGGACACATCTATTAAGTCATGCACGGATTTTTATATGTATTCCAATGGAAAGTGGCTGGCAGAGAACCCCATACCTGAGGATAAAAGCAGTTATGGCACCTTTTCACAGATGAGCGAAAGAAATAGATATCTCCTTGGCAAAATACTGGAAGACTGTGCGTCCGGAAATATTAAAGATTCTAACGGCATAAAACTTGGTAACTTTTACCGGTCTGCAATGAACATCGATAAAATCGAGGAATTGCAATTCGAGCCAATTCGCGAGATGATGTCCTCTATAGAGGGGATATTTACAAGAGAAGAGCTTGTTAATAAGTACATTGAAATGCACTCAATAGGTATACAATGTTTTTTTACTGCAGAGTCTGCCCCGGATAAAAAGAATAGTTCTGTTTATGCATTATATCTTGAACAGGGTGGTCTTACACTTCCTGACAGAGATTACTATATCACAGATACTTTTTCCACTCTTAAAAAAGATTATGAAAAGCATATTGTGAAGATGTTTACCATGTTTGGTTATGATCAGAAGAGATCTGAAAAGATGGCAGAGAACATCCTGTCATTAGAAGATGAAATTGCGAAAATACACAGATCAAGAGCTGACCTAAGGGATGAGGAGAAAAATTACAACAGAATGAATACTGCAGATGCTTCAAGCAGTTACAGCAGCATCAAACTTGTTGAATATATAAATGAATTGAAAATACCAATGCCTCAATATGTTGTGGTAGGTCAACCTGAGGCAATTCTGCAGGCTTCTGAGATCCTTCAAACACATGATATTGAGAAACTCAGGGATTACCTTCTCTGGAATCTTCTCAGATTTACATCACCCTTCCTTCATTCTTCTGCTGAGGATGAAAATTTTGACTTTTTCGGCAGGAAACTTATGGGCAAAGCCAAAAAGGAGAAAAGATGGAAAAGCGCAGTAAGGATAGTAGATGGCTGCATGGGTGAGGCTCTGGGTGAAATCTTTGTTAAAAGGCATTTTGGCAATGAAGCAAGAGATAGAGCTAACATCATGGTGTCTGATATTATAGAAACATTCAATGGCAGATTAAAAAATCTTCCCTGGATTGGAGAGGAAACCAGGAAGAAAGCTTTGTTGAAATTTTCAAAATTCAGGACGAAAATAGGCCACCCGGATAAGTTCAGGAACTATGATTCTCTTGAAATAAACGGAGATGATTATGTCGGGAATATATTCAGATCTATAAAATTTGAAATCAACAGGCAGATGTCAAGGGTAGGTGGAAAGGTTGATCGCAATGAATGGTACATGACCCCTCCAACTGTCAATGCTTATTTCTCCCCTACTGACAATGAGATTGTTTTTCCTGCCGGTATTCTTCAGCCACCGGGTTTTGATCCGGAGATGGATGATGCAGTGAATTATGGTTCAATGGGTGCCGTTATAGGGCATGAGATTACACACGGGTTCGACGATCAGGGCAGGCTTTACGATGAGAATGGCAACATGCTGAACTGGTGGACAGAAACAGATATTGAAAAATTCACTAAACTTGCAAATGAGATAGATATACTGTATAGTGGGCTCGAAACACTGCCGGGATTGCATGTAAATGGAAAACTTACCCTTGGGGAAAATATTGCTGATATTGGCGGACTGAGTATTGCTTATGAAGCCCTTCAAAGAAAATTGGCTAGGGATGGCAGGCCAGGACTTATAGATGGATTTACGCCTGAACAGAGATTCTTCATTTCTTTTTCTCAACTCTGGAAGAATAATTTGAGGGAAGAATATGTAAAGCTCTTAATTACAAGTGATCCACACTCTCCTGATGTGTTCAGGGGAGCTATTCCTGCATATATGCATGAGGAATTTAAAAGGGCATTCAACTGTGACACGGATGCCAATGGCAGCGTAAAATTTAAGAGAACAAACATATGGTAAAAATTTTAATTTTTATTAAAAATGATACTGCCATTTTTCCATTGATCCCTTATGATACCAGTATGACATTTTCAAAACCCCCTCTGTCTTGAATCTGTTCTTCAACAGTTCCAATCTCACGGAAAAATGATCCTCTGCAACATTATTCGTCTTATGGATATCATGGGATCATACAGATACAAGAATACGGATGTTCTGTTCCTTTCAATGCTTTTCATGAATTTCCTTATGATCCTGTTTCCTGAATACAAGATCTCTGATCAACTGAAGGTGATGGAGTGGAGTTGCATGAGAATTCATCAAATGTGCTTGTTAAGATCTTCTTCCTGATGTTGCGGGTGTTGTGCAGGCGCATAGAATTCTATATTATGATAGTATTTCATGATTTTGTCTTTCCGTTGCCATGGGGTAAAATTCACTAGAAATTTACAATGATCACCAGTCAAAAGAATTAAATATTGATCAGAATTATAATTCTGATAGGTTTTACATTATGGATAAAAATTATATGGAAGATAACGAAAAATATCTTTTGAGGATAGGATTTATATTGCTTGGGATTGGGATAATTGCTTCTGCTATTGGTTATATTTTTTTAAGTTTGGTTGGATATATAATGATTTCATATCACGTTTCTTCTGCATATCCTATTTTATCATTCATATTTAGTACCATTGCCTTCATCTTTTTAATAGTTGTAGGCGCGTTAGTGATTAAGAATGGAAATAATCTGGATTATACAACAGTGTTCAGACTTGGATTAATGTTGCTTTTAATGTTCATCTTTCTGGGAATTTCTGATTTCCTAATTTATTCCTTTGCTTCTTACGTTTATAACATTAGCATTTTAGCTTCATAGGAATATGAATGACGGAATCATGATTATTGCCGGTGGTGTCCTATTATCAAGTGCTATTTTTGTATCTATGAATAAAGGGAAAGCATCATATATTATTTCGTCAATTTTAGGCATAATTGGAATCGGTTTACTTTACTTCGGTCTGTTCTATATTCCGTCTACTTTTAATAGTCTTCTGTCATACAATTCACCCAATAGTTCTTTTAATCCACTTTCCACGTATGGTAATGGTTATTTTACTATCAAAATATTGGAATCATTTTATGTTCCAAGCATAATACTTTCTACTTTTGGTTTGTTTTTCTCCTTTGATTATTTTCCGTTAGTTGCCGGTGTTTTGTTTTCTATTGGGATAATTCTTCACTCATTTGATGTTATATCTGTGAAAATGAGGAACTTTTTCTCTGTTCTCTCTTTGCTTATTTTTTCTATTGGCGAAATCATTTCGGGAACATTAGCACTATCGAGCAGTTCGATTAATAGTTTTTCCATAGGTAATAATCTTTTCTATGAATTAATCATATTTACTACATCAAATTCTATTTTGGTATTTTATCAGGTTTTCCAGTATATGGCCATACTTACTTCAGTATTAATAATAATTTCCGGAGGCCTGTTTTTAGTATTCTCTGTTCTGAATTTCATTCATTCTTTACCACCATTGATTGAAGAAATTACAAGTGGAAAGAAAGAAAATCAACCTGTGACAAATGAACTTAAAATTGAGAATTCAGACTCAGCTGGGAATCAGGGGGCGTAAAATTAACGCATTTTCTTGAAAAAATATTGAAATTTCACATTATTTTTTAAAATTCATTCTTTATCTGGTTATTTTTTACATTATAGACAGTTAGTGGTGTGATCTGTTTAGATTTACTTTCTTTGTGAATAACTGTATTACAGATTGATACGGCATGATCATTACTGTGAGAAAATAAAAGAGGCCCAATGGAAGTGTATATTACAAGGCATATCACATGAAACATGTGAACAGTAAGGTGGTCCGGAATAATGTGGGTATTTTGGAAAATCTCCGATTTCCAACAAATGGATTGATCCTGAGATCATGACGCAGTATATATAGGGCCCCTTAAGAAAGAAATAAGCGAGGAGAGTATTGATGAAATACTGAAGAGGATGAACATGGAATATAAAACATGCCCCATCACAAAGAACTTGATAAAGAACGATCTTAGGTTGCAGAAGGTAATTTTGAAGCTGAAATGAAGTGCTTGCTGTTCACATATGCGCATGAACGATCTTCGGATTGTATTTTAGTACTCAGGGTGTACGGAACAGAATGAAAGCATTTGAAGAAGGTTGATGGTAAATTTTATGCGTTCAGCAGGATCAAGTTCTGACTTATGATTGAAAAAAGATTCAGATCCGGGGCCTTAATCTGATTGTTCCAAAGGGGAGCATTTATGCTAATTCTTTTTTAATCAAAGATGCAACGAGGAGATTCATAGAATTATACAACGGTGAGAGATTGCATTCGGCCATAGGATATATAACACCAAGGAAGATGAATAAAAAATGTATGGAAGAGTGTCAAAAAGGATAAAATCTTACAGAACAATAATGCCTCCAATTATGTGCATAACTAAAAAACTAGATTATTTTTGAATGGCCCATATCTAATATGGAATGGGGCTGATCGGATTCGAACCAATGACCACCTGGTTATGAGCCAGGCGCTCTACCTAGCTAAGCTACAACCCCTATTACTCTCTGAATATATCTAACAATTTTAAACTTTTCTGCATGTGCTTATGAATTTAATTGAATATCTTAAGAAATTTACGGTTTTTTAACGATTGAAAAAGAAATGTAAAATTAAAATAATTAAATAGCAAGGGTTTTTTCATACTGCTTTTCAGCAAGTTCCCTTACCTGATTTGAGGCCGAAACGTCATAAATTCCTATGAAAAATATTTCGGTATTGTTCAGAATCTCAAGTATTGCTTCACCGCCAAAGGTCTGAGTGTTGCCTGATTCAGCATTAATATTGTCAAACTGTTCATTGGCAACAATAATTGTAAATTTCATAGTCTTTGAAGTTCCAATTACTATGCAGTTTTTGATATCCCTTGCTTTTCCCTTAACGTAAGGAATTGCCTGGGCCCCAGATAGGTTTGCAGTTTCAAGCAGGAACTCTCTTCCCTGTTCTTTATAGCCAACTATGTTCAAAAGTTCAGGTATTCTATCCACAAGATGCCTTTTTATTATATGTTCAGGAGTTAGTGAAAAATTCTCTCCCTTAAATTTATCAAAAAATGGGTAATTTGTCTCCACATCCCACGAAATCTCAAGCGAAGTTCCAGTTGCTATAGTTTTAAAACTTGCTTTTAATGCCATTTTGATTTCATCGGCAGCTGAACTTCCAGCATAAATTATATCTCCGCCTTTCTTTGTTGGACCATCAAGAACCCCATAAAATGTCACTCCCTTGGATTGATCAACATGCGGATTGAAGCAGATATCCCATTTTTCATCAGTTATTTTCTTCAAAACTGTAACGTGCCCTGTAGGGTTGAAGAAGAGCCATGGATTTGAGACCAGTTCAGTAACCACTGGAGGGGGCATGGGGAAATTTATACTTGTAGAAAATGAATACTTCATTGTTGAATATATAATTGTAATATAAATACTTTATAAATTTTTAGAATAACGCATATTATATTTTAAATATAACACGATATAAGAAATATGTTTTTTTAAAGGATAAGTCTGGCTGCAGAAAGTGTTTAAAAAATTTTTTCGAGCACACTATAAATTATATATTGGCAAATTTAGACTTTCTAAGGAAAATAATGTAAACATGAACATTATTACCTAATATGTTGGATGAGAAAAAATTGCACCGGCTTCCAATACAGATGAGATTTGGAGATTTAGATGGATTAAACCATGTTAATAATGCAAACCATCTGACGTATTTTGAGCTTGGAAGAATTGCTTTTTTCAGGGAAGTGCTTAATGGATTTGATTCAAACGAAGTTCAATTTGTAGTAAAATATACTGAAATAGATTTT
>JAKAPZ010000100.1 GCA_021822985.1 Thermoplasmata archaeon
CTCTCGTGCCATCAACCGCAAGGCCATTCGGTTTTGATCCTGTACTGAATTTGTTCAGCACATCAAGTGAATTGGGATCAATTGAAAGAATGTGCCCCTCTTTCCTGGATGCGGCAAAAACCATTCCTGTTGTGGAATCGCAAATCACACCGCTTCCTCCCGCACAATCCGGTATAGACATGATCCAACTGTTCTCTTTTATATCAAAAACTCCGACCGTTCCATCGCTTGTGTGTGCAACGAAAACTCTTCCTGTGATGGGTTCAACATCCCCATGATCAAATTCGCATTCCTTCTCCGGTGGCAACTCCTTCTTCTCAACAAACTTCACCATGATCAGCCATTTCTCCTTTGCAATGCTTATTTCTGAGAATGCTCCAGTTTAGCATTTCCACCCATTTTCTGCTTCACATATGCATACATTGCATCATAGAAGGGGAACTGCAGTTTCATGTTCTCATGATCATCCTTTGCGATCTCCCTGAATCCAAGTGCCGCTGCCTCAAGGCCCGGAGATTCCGGAGGGGCATCAGGCATGTCAGCGTCCGCTCCCCTTACTATTCTTGCAAATTCAAGAAGTGCTGGATCCTTGAGTCCATATTTCTTAATGACCGCATCAAAACTCACATATTCTTCACCGTTATGCTCAAAGTGGAAAAGTTCAGCTCCCTCTATATCAAAAGGAATTGCATTCTCCTTCTTCGCAACTTCCATCACTTTGTCCTTTGGGACGAACAGGAATTCAGGGTTTTTATCCACAAATCTCGAGATAACCCAGGGGCATGCTATTCTGTCAACTTTTGCCTTTTCTCTTGTGACCCATTTCATAAATATCCATTATGATTAAGATTTCAACTAATATAAAGAATCAGTCAGGATAATGCAAAAAAGCGATTGGGACAGAATCAGCAATTCTGAATCATAATGATACTTGAGAATTATTATATTGCATTAAGGATGACAGATGAAATATTCTGGAAACTGAACCGGATTATATCACATCAAATCATCAATATTCATCAGGAATTCTGAAAATTTCATCACCTTTGCAAAGGTTCCATTCAGTGCTGCCATGAATGCATCGTGCACATTAATGCTTGAGATCGTATGATCTGAAATTGCCAGATCCATGGTTGCACATCCGTCATATATCAGGTTGCAGTTATAGCCAAGATCGCTTGCTGCCCTTGTGGTGGAATCTATGCACATATGTGTCATCATGCCGACTATGACCAGATTTTTCACGTTATGCTCCCTGAGTTTCCTGTTCAGATCAGTATCGTGAAAACTGTTTGGGTGGTGTTTTATGATAACGACCTCACCCTCTGCAGGGGCCACGAGAGGATCAGGAATTATTCCTTCAGTATCCGGAAGAAAGAAAGATGCGTTGGGTTTTGTCGAGACGTGATGAACATGAAACACAGGCATGTTCCTTAACCTGAACAGCCTGAGAAGTTCACCTGCAATTTCTGATGCGGCAAGCGGTTCAACAAGTGGCATTCTGCCTCCTTCAAAATAGTCTTTCTGGATATCTATAATCAGCAATCCGGTGAGTTTTTTAGAACTTTCCATGATAATGCCACCTGTACACTCTCAACATGAGTAAAGTTGTTACCCGTTATTTTACTTTTTTCAAGTGTTATCTGATAAAATTTATTTTTTCACTGACAATCCCCATATCATGTAAAAATTCTGCCTTAAAGAGAGCCATTGTTCTATTCTTTCGTTTTGTTCATAGGGGTAGTAAATTTGTTTCCAATCAATGATGGATTTATCCGCAGGGTGAACAAACTTTAAATGAATATCCAACTGATGTTTTATGGCTGCTTTTCCGCTTTCAAAAAAAGATTCACTGTCCGATCTCATTCAATTGGTCAAGCTGGTCACAGAAACACATCCTGATCCATTCCTGCACAAGGGATCCAGGATAGATTTTTTCAGGTCTGTTAGTGGAATTCTGGATCAGGCTCCCGGGATGGTGGATAAGGAAACATTTCATATCCTTGCGATGAAGATACTGGCACTTGTGGGTGATGGCCACACATCAATGGACCCCCTGCAGGAAAGCAGTGAAAAAATATGGCTGAAGCTTGAACCTGTTGGTGGTTCTTTGATAGTTCTTGGAGTGTATTTGGTGGAACAGGAAAAACTTATAGGCTCAGCATTAAAGGCCATAAATGGAATACCCATGGAAATTATCGGGGAGAGAATTAAAACAATCAGGAGTGCAAATGGCGAAAACAACAACCTGATGCACATCATGGAATTTCTGAACCATAAACATCTGTTGGGGTATATCCTGAATCAATCTATGAAAGACAATGGAAGTGTATTCCTGCATCTGCAAAATCAGGGAGGTGAATCTGAAGTGGAATTCCAATTTTCAGAAAAACAGCCGGGAGAACTTATTATAAGGAATGGGATTGAACTTCCCCAATCCGAAACATCAGACCTATCATGGGCAATTCTTGAGGGAAATACGGGCTATTTGAGGATTGATTCCATGAGGAAATACAGAGAAAATTTTGAGTCGCAGCTTAATTATGGGGCCAGTGAAAAATTCCTGAGGGAATTGATGGAAAGATCGGGAATACCAACATCTGGAACCATGGAGGAAACAATCGGGAAAATACCTTCAGCATCACAGATAATCACCGAATTCCTGGCTAAAATGGAGGAAATAAGAGGAAAGTATATTATTGTGGATCTGAGAGACAACACAGGTGGAAATTCATATCTGGCCTATATTCTTCTTTATTTTTTGTTCGGGAAAAGAATATTGACAGTTGATGAAGGATTTGACGTGGAAAGATTCTCGGAGTTGTATGCAGAGCAGTTTGAAACAGGAAATTTTGATTCTTTCATCGGAGGATACAACTTCACGGACGAAAACAGGTGGAGGGAAGGCCACAGAGGAATAACTGAGGATGAATTTGAAAAAATTGTGGAACGTTCTCCCACGTTTTCAGAGTACAGTAAAAGACGCACATTCCATACTGATTGGGAAGTATATGTTTTATGTTCAGCGAAAACATTCAGTGCAGGTTTCGATCTCTTATCTTTTCTTGGGAAGTGCGGGGCCATCATTATAGGAATCAGACCTTCACAGGCAGCAAATGCTTTCACGAGCACTATAAGATTTGAGCTTAAGAATTCCGGTTTGAAGGGATGGATCTCATCAAAACTCATGGTAAAATATCCTCATGAGCCATTGTTTTATGAAATAATTCCGGATCATGAAATAGGGATTGAAAAATATGCAAATCAAAACTATTCCACAGACACGGTTGTCACGGAAGCATTGAATTTGATTCTGCGTAAAAACCGCAATGAGTGAAAATATCTCATTCATCATATTTTTAAATTTTAGAATTTATTAACTATCAATTTTGAAGAATACCATAATTATATATGATTGTTATCGAATATGTTTATGACATGAAAATTATTTATGTTTATGTAAGTGCTTTAATAGTCGCAAGCCTCCTTATCCCCGGTTCATATGCAATATCCGGGAATTCCATGCAGTCAGATGCCATGATAAATCCTATAACGCCATATCTGCAGACACATGTGCTCATCACTATCACCAACAACCAGAACGTTTCAACTTCTGCGAATTACAATGAAATGATTGTAGTGAACAGTTCTCAATACTCATTATTCGAAAGCCCCAATCTTTCCAACGTATATTTCAGTTATACCAACGGAACAGTTATTGATTCATGGCTTCAATCCGGAAACTCGTTCAATGACAGCAATACGACATATTGGCTGAAGCTTGAATATCCCGTAATATCAAATGCCAGACTTACCATAGAGATGAATTTCCTGCCTCGCGGAGACATAGCGTTCAATGGTTTTTCCACAGGAGAGGCCCCCCAGTTATCCAAGATGTATGGGCAGTT
>JAKAPZ010000101.1 GCA_021822985.1 Thermoplasmata archaeon
GACAGGTGATGTGGATCAAAACGAGGCACTTGATGCCATAATGGAATATATGGATACAAATAACGTTTCAGAGTCAAGCATATTTTATGAGACACTTTCCCAGCTTGTAAGCGAAAACAATGATCTTATGAACAGGTTCATCAGGAATCGCATGGGAAGCATAGGCATGGAAGAGGAACCAGATATGGCTGTGAAGAAATTCATGGATCTGTTCAAGTTTGTGTTGAGCAACTCCACTGAACCACTGACCATTGATATGTTCTACGGCATGTACACTGATTCTGCATTGGTAAAGAACAAGCTGTGCTTTCAGGAGATGGTGGAATATGTCAACAGCATTGAAGGCTATCCGGATTCCCTGATGCAGTTTCTTGATCTATCTGATCCAGTTTTCGCAGAATGGCTGAGAAATATCATGAAGGGAAAGGATCAGAATATAGACGACATCAAATCTGTCATCGATATTCTCGTGAAGATGAAGAACAGGGAGAATGAGGTTTCTTTTCTTGTCCAGAAGATATTCAATGACACAGTCAAGAAAAATCCCGAACAGATAGATGTGGCAATCCAGTGTTTCATAGAATATTCCGGCAGGATTGAGGCATCATTCAAGAAGGATATGGCACAACATGTCCTTGAGCTCATCGAGAAAGAGAAAATAGATCCAACTTACGATTATGAGAAAATACTTCTTGAGATGTCAGAAAGATCTTCAGAAGATGAAGATGAAAACACCCCAAGAAAAAGATTTTTTTCAAAGGGGAAGTAGGTGGTATGTGTGAAAAGTAATTCTTCCGACAAGGAAATGGCTGAAGTGCTTGAGACATGCATGAAGGAACTGATCAGGATTACCAAGTCCGGCAAGACACCGATGGTGGAGAGAAATTCCATGAAGTACATGATACCCATGGTGGAAAATACACTGAAGGGGAATCTTGGTTCGGAAGAATCGCTGAAGAATGCATATATTGCCCTTGATCGCCTCATGTCCAGCGGGCTTGTGTCAAAAAAAAGGATTGAGGAGATAACCCAATGGCACGACTTCTATTCCACGAAAGTTAAGGCAATCGGTGGAAAGGAAAGCCTGAGTCATGTGGATTCCCTTCTGAGAAGAAACAATCCGGGTGACTGCGAAAATGCATTCCAGATACTGTCAACAAGAATTATAAACGGGTATGAGGACGGAATGGAAAGATACATTCCCACGGCACTGGATGTGCTGTCTCATGGGCCCGATGAAGCGGTGAAATACGTGGCGCAGTTCATGTATTATGCCATGCTGTTCAAGAAGGAACTTTTCCAGTTTTACAGGGAATACATGAGGGAACTGCTGAAAAGCAGGAGTGCAGATGTGCGGGGGATTGCAGTCATGTGCTGCTCTGCAGCAGGAGATCCATCCATGCTGAAAGATCTTGCTGTCATAAACAGGGACAGGGAAACCATGAACATCGGGATTTTTCATATCTCGGAGCACAAGATTCACTTTCAGCACCATGAAGGCATGGCAAGCCTTGGCGACATGGCAGAGGAATCCATACATGAAATTGTCTCAAGAAGCAGGGACAAGACACTTTACATCAAAAACAGCGTTACGGTGAATTTCCCGGAGAGAATCATGGCGGGAGAGGAATTCCTCTTCACCATAAACATACTTCCCATAGTGAATTTCAGCAACATGACCATAAACATGACCGCCCTTGAGAACAGCCTCAGCATAAAGGGGGGCAACATTATCACAATACCTGCTATTTCTGCGGGAGATCCTGCAGTATACAATGTACAGGCAGTTTCAGCATATCCGGGGAAGATAAAGAGCAGCATCACAGTATCAACGTCCACCGGGCAGACATCATCCTTTGATGTGGGATGCTATTCCGAGGAGAAGGCACAGGTATTGCAGAACCAGCCTTCCGAAAGCGTTTCGGCAAATGAATCACGGGAAAAGATACAGCATCCCCTTGAGATCATACGGATGAGGATAGAGACGGGCCAGGTGCAGAAAGTAACCTCTGCCCTTGATGAACTGATAAATTATGCAGGAAATGACAAATCATTGAAAGACAGGATATCTGCACTTTCCATAATGCTCTCCCTGAAGGGGACAGAAAAAATATCAAATTCCGAAATGGAAAATGCACTGGGCCTGCTTGAATCTGTCAGGGGAAACCTTCAGCGCCAGTGAATCAGGTTTTTTCCTCTCCGCCCAGAATCTTGCTTATGAGGTTATCCACATCTGAGGCCTCATCCGGGGAGCTTCCTGCTTTCTGTGAACTCTGGTTCACTACATCTCCTATAATATCCTCAACTCCCTCTTCATGCCTTTCTGCAATTCCCTTCAGGGATTCATCTATGGAAGACATGTGTTCTGTGAGCCTCTCCTCCAGGAGCTCAGTTTTCTCGTTTATGCTGTCAATGTTCTTCTGTATCTGCTGGGCCTGCTCATCTGTGAGCATGTTCTTCAGGAGATCCTTGTGGGCAGTCCCAAGTATCTTGTTGGATTCCCTCTCGTTGTAGATGAACTCGAAGGTGACTTCAAGGTTATCAAGATAAAGTGAAAAATTCTGGAGATAATCAATGGATGCCTTCACCCTCATTGCATTCTGGGCTGCATTCATCATGCCCTTTTTGTCCTTAATGCTGTCTGCCTTCCTTATGTTTGCAATTGCCTTGCTGAGAAGCTGCCTCTGATTCCTCAGGCTCCTGTCAACCTGACTTCTGTAACCCCTGATCTTTGTTTTGGTTTCATATCTCCGGTCGCTTTCAGACTTGGTGAACTTTATTGGCATAGTATAAGATATTCCCTAACTGATAGATAAACATTGCTTAACGTGGAAATGGCAAATTTATGCAACTTTTGAAAGGCTATTAATAGTTGAAGTATATTCTAAACATGCTTCAGGAACTTTTAATCAAATATGGCGCAGTGAAACGGGGAGACTTCACCCTGACCTCAGGACAGAAGTCTGAATTTTATGTGGATATCAAGGATGCGTGCGCAAGGCCGGAAATCCTCAGGGAAATAATAGGGGAGATAGAAACACACCTGAAGGGTGATGCAGTTGCGGGCGTCGAGCTTGGTGCTGTGCCGCTGGTTGTGGCCCTTGCATACAGGAGATCAATGCCCTATTTCATCATAAGGAAGGGCTCTGATCATGGAATGAAAAAACTCATAGTCGGAAACGTTGAGAAGGGAATGGCCATTGATATAATCGAGGATGTAGTCACCACAGGAGGATCAGTTCTCAGGGCAGTGAATATCCTGAGGGATGCCGGGCTTGAGGTTAAGAGGGTCATAACTGTTGTTGACAGGGAGAATGGCGGTAAAGAACTCCTGAAGAAAAATGGACTGGAACTTGTCAGCCTCATAAGGCTGAGCGAACTGATGTGAATTTTTCAGGAAAGCACATCATCTATTATTCCAATTTCAATGGATGTGGTGGATTTTCCCACAATTATACCAGTTGAATTGGCTATGATGGATGATCCGAGCATGGGGCTTCCAAAATTGGCTGTTCCAACTTTCACGGGTACTTTGAACAGATCCGCAAGTATCTCAACCTGCTCATCGGAAACTTCCGGATTCACAATCATGCCCTTATTTGTCACAACAGTGCAGGATCCCACTGTGGAGAATGTTCCCATCTCTCCCCTGACCGTTTCAACTCCAAGTGCATCCTCTATTTGCCTGAGGCTGTTGTTTGTGAAATCCCTGTGCACCATTGCCGCATGATCGTTTGCAATAATGTCGTTGCCAACTGCATTCACGGAATCATTGAGGAAAAGTATGTTCCTGTCTCCGTATTTGAAATCTACACTGTCCTGTGTTGGTCCCGCATTGATGATGATGCCCGTGGAATT
>JAKAPZ010000021.1 GCA_021822985.1 Thermoplasmata archaeon
AGAGAAAATAGAAGCAAGCAGCGGATATGGCCCCAAGAAGCAGGTATGGGGCCCATACAAAATCAACCGCCTCTCTGGAAAAAGATCTGCTTCCGAAGGGAATTATGGTGAAAAATGCAATGGAAGCCTTGATACCATTCCAGTATCCCATGGGATGGAATTCTTAAGGTCTATAAATATGAAGTTGATTACACATAAATGAAAAAGTTTTCAGCTGACGAAGAGACATTCAGACATGGAGACGGTTTTTTCAGACATTCTCCAGCCATTGACTTCTCAGCCAGCATATATCCGGAATACACAGAAAGGAAAATAATTTACATTGATCCGGAAAAACTTTCACACTATCCAGTTACTCCGGATTTAATAGAATCCAGACTCGCATCATATCACGGTCTCAAAAGAGAGAACATCATGGCTTTCTATGGACTCACAGCCCTGATCCATCATTTCTTCAGGTATTTCCATGACAAGAGGGGATTACTCCTGGAACCTCTTTTTGCCGAACACCACAGAGCTGCACTTTTGAGCAATCTCAGCATATTCAGGGTTCCTGTAAATGCCGTAATGGAAGACCCCCATATGATCCGTTCCTTCAGTCCGGATGTAGTATCATTAAATTCACCTGTGAATCCAACAGGGGAGCATTACGGAACTGAACAGATAGAAAAACTTCTCATGGAATCAGAAAAAATTGGAGCATCTTTGTTCATAGATGAAGCCTATGTAGATTTTATTGGGAAAGAGAAAAGGCTGAATTATGAAATTCTCCTCAACACATATGATAATTTCATATGTGGACGAACGCTTACAAAGGCAACGGGCCTGCCCGGTGTAAGAATCGGATACGCAATCGGATCTGCAGGAATGATCAGGGAGATGAGAAAAATGAGCATACCATGGATGATTCCACAGTATTATTCTGAAATAATCGATTCTCTTCTTTATGCTGCAGACATGAAATGGATTGAAAAAGAGCGTAATTATCTCGAAAGAAGCCTGGGAGAAATGGGAATTAAAATTCTCGGAAAACCGGAAGCAAACTTTATCTCTTTCAGGATAACTGATAAGGAAACAAAGGAATATTTTTCACTGGAACTACAGAATAAAGGGTTTCTGGTGAGGGATATAAGCAATTTCTACGGATTCATGCAGGGAGATTTCCGGGTGACAGTAAGGAGGCACGAAGATAACGAAAAGCTGGTTCATGCCATAAAGGAGATTCTGGGATGAAGGAGGGAAAACTTATTCATGTTATGGGCACGGGTTCGAATGCAGGAAAATCTACCATTGCCATGGCACTCTGCCATATAATCTCAAAGAAAGGATACACTGTTTCACCCTTCAAGGCAATGAATATGTCCCTGAACTCCGTATCTACAGGTGAAGGGGATGAGATATCCCGGGCCCAGTGGCTGCAGGCAAAAGCATGCGGAATAGAACCAACCTGGAAAATCAATCCCATCCTGCTCAAGCCTGAGGGAAGGGGAAGTTCTCAGATCATAGCAAAGGGGAAATCTCTGGGAAAAATGGGGATAACGGAATATGGGATTTTTCTTTCTGCAGAAGGAAGAAAAATAGCTGCAGAAACTTTGGAAGATCTCCTGTCAAATTATGAATATGTAATTGCGGAAGGTTCAGGATCATGCGCAGAGATAAATCTATATGACAGGGATATTTCAAATACATGGTTGACAGAGAAATTTTCAGGAACGGGAATACTGGTTGTGAATATTGAAGACGGGGGTTCGTTTGCTTCGCTATATGGGACAAAAAAACTTGCGCAGTTCGGAGAAACTCTGGAATATTTTATCATAAACAATATGAGGGGAGATAGTTCAATGCTGAGGAAAGGCATTGAGTTCGTAGAGGATAATACGGGCATGAAGTGTCTTGGAATCATTCCGCATGTGGATGGAGTCAGTCTGCCCGGGGAAGACTCATTGGATTACAGACACTCTCCCGGAGGGAATGTTGGAATAGTAAAGTATCCGCAGTTCGAGAACTACAGCGATCTTGATCCGCTGAGATATACCGGCAATTACAGGTATATAAAATCAAAGGAAGACATGGCTGGCATAGATTCATTAATTCTACCCGGCTCCAAAAATGTCGAATATGATATGGAATTCATGAAAAATACCGGAATCTGGGATTCAGTTTTATCGCATTACAATGAAGGAAAAAAGGTAATGGGAATCTGCGGGGGCTACCAGATGCTTTCTCATGAGATTTACGACCCGGATAAAATCCAGATAAAATCAGGTCATTTGAAAGGAATGGGCATACTGGATTGTGATTTTGAATACAAACTCCATAAGACAGTCCGCCCTGTAAAGTATGAAGGAAGCATTGACAGCGCACATTTTGAGGGAAAAGGATACGAAATAAGATACGGGAACATCCGGAGAAATGCAGATTCACCTTTTCTTGAAACAGACAAGGGAAAAGAAGGGAGCAGGAATGGCAATGCCATAGGGACAAATATTCATGGGTTGCTTGAGGAAAATGAAATGCTTCAGTGGCTAACCGGTATGAGGCTTAAAAAGCCGTACAGTGAGATTCTAATGGAAAATATTGTACGTTTTTCAGGTATCGTATCGGCAAATTTAAATATAGAGCATTTTTCACATATATTGAATGGACATAGAAATTCTTGAAACCATCCTTGGTGGACTCATCATCGCCATACTTGCAGACATTATTTTTGGTGAACCAACAGGATACGTTCATGTTGCTGTCATTTCAGGAAAGCTTTCCGGAGGGCTTGCGAAAAGGTTTGAAAATTCCAAAAGGAAGCATGCTGCGGGAACATTCACGTTTTATTTCACAATTTTAGTCATAATTCTTCCCACAATCATATTTTTATATTATCTATATTCCCTCAATTTTATTTATATATTATTTTTACTGATTTATTCTGTGATGCTGAAAACAACATTTGCAATGTCCTCCATGGGGAAGCACATAAACCCCATAATCAAAAGCCTGAAAGAGGGAGATCTGGAGAAGGCAAGGCTCTATCTCTCACTGTGCGTTAGGCGTGATACCACAGGACTGGATGCTCCTGCCATAGCTTCAGCTGCAATAGAAACAGTTGCTGAAGGAATAACGGATTCCTTCACAGGGGCACTTTTCATGTATTCGATCTTCGGTATTATTGGCGCTGGAATATACAGGATCATAAACACTATGGATTCTACTTTCGGATACAGGGACAGCAATTACTTCTACTTCGGCAAGGCCGCTGCAAGGGCAGATACAATATTGAATTACATACCTGCAATGCTGACCGCTGCACTGATTCACATTTCAGCATTCCTCCTGAATTACAATGTCAAGAGTATACCTGCAAGGTCCACATTCCACAATTTCCAGAGCAGGAACGCAGCCCTTTCCATTGGTTCCATGGCAGCAGTCCTTAATGTCAGGCTGGAAAAAAGGGGAAAGTATGTCGTGAACACTGCAGGATTTGATCCTGCTTTTGATCAGGTCAGGAAAAGCCTCAGAATATTCTACCTCTCATTCTTCCTCATGGTGATGTTCATCACAATTCCGGTGCTTTCTGCATTCACATTATTCGTATGGCCCCATTTGGGAATAATATACAGCCATGGCCTCGGGTTTCTCTTCTGAAGCAGAAAAATCAGCTAAAAAAATATATGTGGATTCTATTTGTGTGATATGAACAGGAAGAGTCCTGAAATAAATCTGCTTTTATGCGGTTCAACGGAAGTTTCCAGGATAATGGGAATATCTGCAGCAGGGGCCAACCCTGATCTGACATTTCTCACTCCAGCTCTGGATGCTGAGCTGATAGATACTGGAAAATGCATATCCATGGAGCTTCCCCCCATGACTCCGGAAGGAATTCCCTCTCCTGCACTCATCACAAGAGTCTGCTCGCAGATCACGGGAATAAAAACGCTTGCAGTGAATGCAGGAATGAAGATCAAACCGAAGTCAACATTCATCGAAACCGGTCTTGAACCCGCAAAGGATGGCTCGAAGGAGAAGGCACTTCCACAGTATGATATTGCCTGGAAAGCAGGGCAGAAAATAGGGGAAATGCTGGAAGGCAGGTTTGATTCTGTAATGATTTCCGAAAGTATTCCGGGAGGAACATCAACCGCACTCTCCGTAATGAGGTATTTCAACGGAAAAATCAGAACAAGCAGTTCTTTCAGAAATGATCCATCTGGCATAAAGGAGAATTATGCCAAAAAAGTTCTGGAAAGAACGGGAAAGATCAGCTCTCCTGAGAAGGCAATGGAGGAGACTGGAGACTACACTCAGGTTATCGGAATTTCTCTCATAAAATACTTGAAAAACACCCCTATAGTTCTTGCCGGGGGAACACAGATGTCTGCAGTTTACCATCTCGCACATCTCATGAAGATGAACATGGAAAAGGTGAGCCTGTGGACAACAGATCTTGTATTTAATCACAGAAAAGAAGATATTCTGTCAATGGTGCCTGAAGACAGTATAAGTGCTTACAGGCTGAACTTCTCAGGATCAGTGCACTGGGGTCTGAGGGAATATGGCAAAGGGGAGGTCAGGGAAGGTGCCGGGATGGGAGGAATGCTCAATCTTGCGGGAAAATGCCTTACGCATGATGAACTTCTCTCAAGAATAGATATGGGTTATACTGAGATTACAGGAAAAACTGACTAAAGTGATTGAACCTGTAATATTGTAATAAGTTTAAGAATTAAATGAGCATTATTGCATTGCATGACACACTATGAAGACGAAATTGCTGCAGCATACACACTGATAAATCAGGGGGATATGGACAAGGCACTGGAACACGCTCTAAAGGCAATCGGGTATGAAGGGAAGAAGGCTGAAGCTTATGCTCTTGCATCACAGATATATGGGATGATGGATGATTCTGAGAAGGCCGTTGAACACTCCAAACATGCATATGAATTGAGTCCCGGGGACAACAATATATCACTCGGATATTCACTCTTCCTCATGGAGATTGGAAATTTTGACGAGGCCCTTCTTGTTACTGATGGAGTTCTGAAGAGAAATGATATTCCGGAGGCACATCACGTGAGGAGCAATATTTTCCTCAATATGGGCGATGAGAAAAAGGCCATGTCTGAGGCCCATACAGCTTACAAAGCAGGGGATGCAGTGGAGTACAAGCTGAATTACGCAATGATACTGAGTGAATTTGGAAAAATTGAGGATTCCATAAAGATTCTCAAGGAATTACTGAAATCAGATGAGAAGAATTTCGAGGCCCTGTACGTGCTTTACAGGAACTACCTTGCTCTTGGAGATGTGAAAAACGCCATAAAGCATGTAAAGGAATGCATGGAAGTCGACGATGATCCTGAGGTAATGTCAGAATTTGCAACACTGATGGAGGAACTTGACGACAGTGAATTTGCAGAGAAATACCACAGGAAAGCTGCGGAAGCCTCAGGAAATGATGAAGACATAATGCTTGACATGGCTGAATTCTACCTTTCTCATAGCAAGCCCGATCATTCTCTTGCAATTGCGGAAGGGATCCTTAAGGAAGAGCAGACAGTCGATGCGATGCTGATAAAGGGAAAATCGCTGCAGAAGATGGGAAAGCTTGAAGAAGCTGAAAAAGTTTTTGAAGAGACAGCGGAAAACAGTGATGATGATGAAGCAAGACTTGACTTTGCCATATGTCTCTACGAGAACAGGAAATATGACACGGCAGAAAAACTGTTTGAAGAATTGGTTGCTAAGGAATTCCAGAAAGATCTCTCTGAAACATATCTTGACCGAATATGGTGGAGAAAAAACAGGAAGAAATTCAATTTCTAGTCATCTGTTTCAATCATGAAATTGTTTCCTTCAAGGATCAGGGGATAAATTTTCAGGTCTCCTGATTTCCTGTAATCTCCCATGCTTTCAGGTATGGGATTTTCCACAATTTTTCCATTTTCTGTATCGAAAATTATATGGTGAGAAGGGCACATGAGGCCCCTGCTTATGACTCTCCCGATGAAAAGGGGCCCTCCCTTATGCGGACATGCTGAGTTGCAAGCAAAGGATCTGCCTTCATTCAAAAAAATAGTGACATCATGGTTCTCTCCTTTTACCCTCTTCCTGCCTTTTGAATCAAATCCGTCGTTGGGCGTTTCAATCTTCATGATTTCTCTTTCTTTGAGGTGTCAATGTATTTCCAGTCGGATTTGGGTGCGGTTCTTCCATGTTTCCTGTGTATGTAGTTTATGGCAGAAAGGGCAGCCACTGAGCCATGACCTGCAGAGATTACCGCCTGCTTGAAAGGTATGTTCGTTACGTCACCGGCAGCAAATACTCCTGCTCTGCTTGTTTCATTGTTCATGTTGATTATTACTTCCCCATCTTTGTTCATTTCCACGAAGTCTTTCAGCATTGACGTTTTTGCAACATATCCCATCTCAACGAATACGGCATTTGTCCTAAGTTCCACCATGCTTCCATCCTTCTTTTTGAGAAGTAGTGAGTTCACGGTCCTGTCTCCCTTTATTTCATCAACTTCGCTTTCATATATGAAATGGATGTTTTTAAGCGGTTTTGTCTGTTCGATCATATCCTGTGTACCGGAAATCCTGTTTGTTTTCTGTATGACATGAACATCGGAGGTTACAGTTGCAAGGTAAAGCGCTGCCTGCAGGGCATGATCGCCAGCGCCTGCAACCACCACATCCTTACCTTTGTAAAGAGGGCCATCACAGATGGAACAGTACGAAACTCCCCTTCCCTTATATTGTTCTTCACCCTTCACACCAAGATCCCTTGGGGTTTTTCCGAAGGCAAGAATGAGGGCCTCAGATTCATAGTTCTGCTCCCTAGTTTTTGAAATGAAGACGCCATCCTTTTCCTCAATGGAAACGATCTCGTCATATACAAATTCAGTTCCGTAAAGCTGTGCCTGTTCCTGAAATTTTGATGCAAGTTCAAATCCAGAAATTGAAACGAATCCGGGAAAATTTTGTATATCATTGGTCAGGAGTCCCTGTCCGCCGATATCCTTTGTGATTACGGCTGTTTTCATTCCCTGCCTGGAAGTGTATAATGCAGCAGTAAGGCCTGCAAATGCTCCGCCTATTACAACTACATCATATTTCATATCAGTTCAGCAGCCTTTTGAGTTTTGCCTCGAGCATCTGTTTTGGGACTGCGCCTATGCTTGTATCCACAATCTTTCCGTTTTTGAACATTATGACTGTGGGTATGCTTCTTATGTCAAATTTAGCGCTCACCTGTGGATTCTCATCTACATCCACCTTTCCGAAACTTATCTTTCCTGCATATTCACCGGCAAGTTCCTCTATGACAGGTGAAAGAAATCTGCATGGTGCACACCATGTTGCCCAGAAGTCCACTACCAGTATCTTATCGTTTTTAAGCGCCTCATCAAATGTTCTATCTGTTAAAACTACAGGTTCCATCTTTTTTGCCTCCTTATTATTTGCGTTGTTGAGGATATCTGTGACATACTTTTTCCTTATGCTTTCAAGTTCATCATCCATTTATATCCCAATTACTGTATTGTAAAATGGTTTAAGTATGTTACGGTTTTGTCAAAATAATACAAAACTTTATCTATATTCTTTAAATATACTCTCATGGTAAAGGACAACCTGACATCCAAAATTTCAGCAGATATGGCCTGCTGCAATGATCTTCTTGAATCATTGTACTCATTGGGCCATATGGATGTTGAGGTATTTTATTCACTCGATCAGGGAAAATGGAAATCCGTAGATGAAATAGCATTGATGCTTGAAAAAGAAGCAAGCACAGTATACCGGGCACTTCAGAAGTTAATAATAAACGGCCTTGCCATAAGAAACATGAAAACAATAAAGACAGGCGGTTATTTCTATGAATATGCCCTTGCACCTGTCACGGCAATTGAAAAACTGATCAGGGAAAGAATAGATTGCATGAAAAATGGAATGGAAAAACTTCTTGTCGATCTCGTTCAGGAAATCGAGGCAAGAAGCCCATAAAATAAGTTTTTCAAAGCATTATGAGGAGTCCGCCTACAAAGCCGAGAATTGGGCCCAAAATAAATCCTCCACCAAGAACGAAGAGGATCAAACTGAGAACTATGATTATGATTCCATTCATTACATGATCTCCTTTCTTGTGCCTTTTTGATACTTCTATCATCGCATATGAAATGATTATCTGGATCAATCCATAAATAATCAAAAATACGATTGCTGTTCCAGCGCCAATTGATAAAAAGGATATATGGGAATAAGAAGCAGCCGTAACAAGTACCCCGCCAACCAATCCTGCAAGAATCAGTAAAACTCCTCCAAGTATTCCAAGTATTGCTCCGACAAATGTCAATGTTCTGCCTAATTCTCTATCTGCCATATGAGAATAATATGATGTACTATATAAAATCTGCTGAAATTGAGTTTAACAAAAAATAAATATCGGGTAATTTCTATGTTTAATAACTGTTGGAAATTAACTATATGATGGAAATGGATAATTTGTGTACAACAACAATTTTTTCAGGATTGGCGAAAGAGAAAAGATTGAAGAGATCATACAGGAATCAAAAGGTTTTGGAACCATAGCACTGAAAAGTTAAGGTAAATACATGGCTTCAAGCGTTCCAATGCTGCCTGGCAATTCCTATAATTATCTGGAGGGGCACATGTCATACACGATGAAACCGAAATCATGGGGATTATCGATTCGCTCACAGGTGTCCGCGAAAATTCTATCAAAGGAAGCTGGAGTGGAGACTGGGGAATGAGGCAATACAGTCCAATGCTGGGACAAATTAAAGGTTTCAGGATTGAAATCAAAAATGTGGAAGGAAAGGCAAAAATCAGCCAGAATCATAGTATAATAATATAGAAAACGTAATTTCAGGCCTTAAAAAAATTGGGACGCGTAAATCTGTTATATTTGCAGATATCATGGAGAATGGCATCAAAGAAAGGAATGAATTGCATCAGCAATATTTTTGTACGTTTCTTCAATCATGTAAACACATTTCATTAAAAGCATCGAAAAATGCCTCAATGGAAACCAGAGGAAATCAAATGTACAGAATATTTCAGTATGAAGGATCGGAGGAAAGCAAAGTTGATAAACTAATCAGTGGAGATCCCATTTCATGGCTCGGGATTGACAGGAAAGACGGGACATCTTTCGGCCTGAAAGGCAAACTGATCATTTTTCAGGGAAATTCTGATCTTATGAAAAGTTTGGAAGCGGTCGATCTCTCATTCATGAAAGAGATTAAAGGCGAAGATGGGGAGAAGGTAATGCAGGCACTGAAGGAAGAATCCGACAGGGCAGCTGGCGGAATAGGTTTCATATTCGACTGAAAATTTTGAAATAACTATTTTTCCCATATATTATTTAATTGATGATTCAATTTGTCAGGTGATGCATGAGAATTATTCCCGGAGAAGGGAAAAGATCCTGAATGGGGTAATGGAATCGATCGACAGGTTGAACCCCGGGATCATCGTCAGGGACAGGAATGTTAAGATATCCTCATTCTGCGCAGGCAGCACATACAGCATCATATCTCTTGGAAAGGCTGCTGTAAGCATGGCGCGGGGTATAGACAGTGCCATAGTTGAAAAGGCAAACCTCAGGATATGTATTTCAAATAATGAGAATTCCGGAGTCGATGGATTTGAATGTTTTTTGGGAGACCACCCGGTTCCCGGCAGAAACACAATTTCTTCCACAGAGAAGATTATAGGGATGCTGGAAAATGACACTGCCGAAAGGCTGATCGTCATGCTTTCCGGAGGGGCATCATCAATATTCGAAGCCCATATAGACACAATCACCGATGAGCAGTACGGGAACCTCATGAGGAATCTGATTGATGGGGATTACCCAATTGAAGAATTGAACAGGATCAGGTATCATCTTTCAAAAATAAAGTTCGGAAAGTTGCTGGATCTTTGCAAATACATGAAAATATCAATATTTGCCATCTCGGACATACCAGGAGATCAGATTTTTCTCATAGGTTCAAATCCGTTTTATCATGCACCCGATTCATACAGAAGAATTCCGGAAGAAGTTTCCGGATATGTTATGCAGGCAGAAAATTCAGGAAACAGGAAGGATATCCATGTAGAATATGAGATCATCCTGAACGGAAGCATTTATGCAAAGGAACTGGGAATTCTTGTTAATCCCGAACATCATCCCCTTGATCTTGGGAGAATAATAAAAGGAAACGTAATTTCACTGTCCACCCAAATTATAGATATATTGAGAAACCATTATTCAAACACACATGAACCTTTCTGGTTCACAGCTTATGGGGAAAGCACTGCTGAGGTCATGGGAAATGGAAAGGGGGGAAGGAACAGCTATCTCTCTGCACTTATCTTGTCTCAAATGTATGATGGTGAAATATTTTCATTCCTCTCACTGGCCACGGATGGAAAGGATGGAAATGGCAATATAGCGGGATTTATTGTTGATGATGGGTTGAAGAAAACTGTGGCTGCACCTGACTTGAAGAAGTATATTGGGGATAGTGATACTGCGTCTCTGGCAATATCTTCCGGAACTGCAGTGATCACGGGGCAAACCGGGAACAACGTCTCGGACGTCATAATTGGTTATTATGGTGGTATGGAATGAAGATTTTTCTGTCTAAAACCGGTGAAATTAAGGTTATGGAAAGCGGCAACAGGATCGGAAATGGAAGGAATGCAGTGAATATTTCTCCCGGACTGGTAATAAGGGCCGGAGATATGATCAATCTTTCCGGGCATGAATACATAGCCATGGATTATGATCCAATATTTTTCAGGGGCATTGCTGAGAGGGGGGCCCAGACCATAGATGTCAAGGATTGTGCATATATGATAAGAATGTCAGGAATAAAATACGGTTCCAGGGTCATGGAGAGTGGCACAGGTTCAGGGGCCCTCACATCATCCATACTTTCAGTTACGGGAAACCCTTCCGGATATACAGGAATCGATCATAACGCAAAATCCATAAGAATAACAAAGGAGAACATTCAGCGGTGGAATGGTTTCGACATTGAAATAATTGAACACGATTTTTCAACATATGAGGGGAATGGAACAAAATACGATGCAATATTCCTTGATCTGCCAGAGCCATGGATGAATATTCCGAAGCAGAGGGAGTTCATAGAATCCGGCAGGAGAATCGTGACTTATCTACCAAATTATGATCAGGTGGAAAAAAGCGTATTGGAATATGAGAAAAACGGTTTCTTCCATCTTGAAACCGTAGAACTCATTCGCAGGGAAATACTTGTGAGAGACAGGGCAACAAGGCCATCTTCTGAAGGGTTGATGCATACTGCTTTCATCAGCACATTCATCAAGAAGAGCGGCTCAAAGTTGAACCTTTGACCTGAAATTACACTCATTCTGAAAAAATATTCTATTATACCACTCAAACCATTGAAAAAAAATAAAATACAATAACGCATTCTATTTAATGGCACTGACAGAAATCTCAGACAAGAAAAAGTTTTCAGGAGCCGTAATGTTCTTTGGCGCAATGCAGTTCCTGCTGTTTGTATCTATTGCGGAATTTGTTGCAACTAATTTCAGTGTGAGCACAAACACAATAAGCCACCTTGGAATCGATAATGCACCGTATATTTTCAACACCACCATAATCATACTTGGCCTGGCAGAGATAGTTGCAGCTTATTTCCTCATGGATGATTTTTCAAAGCTTTTTTCAATTTTCCTGATATTAGGAGGAATAGGCGCAATAGGTGTGGGAATATTCAATGAAGATTTCGGGAAAATACACCTGATTTTTGCCCTCCTTGCCTTTCTGTTCTCATCTATCGCAACATATGTCATCTTCTTTACCAAAAGGAAAGACCTTATGACTTTCATGTGGGCTATGTTGGGGACCGTGGCACTTGCGGCACTGATCCTGTATATGTTTTCCATATATCTTGGCCTTGGAAACGGTGGGATGGAGAGGATGATAATGTATCCCAACATAATATGGGCCCTTGGGTTCTCAGCTTCGTTATACTATGGGAAATGGGAATAGACTTTTCCCATATTTTTCAGAAAAGTATCTCTCGATCATAGTGCAATTAAATGGATACAGGAAACACTCAATAATTATTTATCTTAAATAGCGATTATAATTCATGTGTTCAGATTGTTCCGAAGAGAAATGTTCATGCATTTTCTGCTTTGAATACAGGCATAACGCTGCATGCCCAAAGTGCGGTCACACAATATTTCTTGATTGCTGTCAGGGATTCTAGAAAAAGCAGGATTAATTCATAAACTATTTCCGCACAATTCAGGGCACGCATTCAAAAAGTTAAATATGTTACCCCAATTCAGGTTTCATAAGCAGAGGTTGTCGAGATTGGTCAAAGGCGCCAGATTGAGGGTCTGGTTCCGTAGGGGTACGAGGGTTCAAATCCCTCCCTCTGCATTTTTCATATCCTGAAATTGAGAAAAATAAAATTTTATCCTTTAAGGAGTTCAATGAGCCCGCTTGCTTCCTTCACGGTTAATTCACTGATGTCTCCCTTTCCAAGATTTTTCATGTAAGAGATGCTTTTTTCCAATTTATCTGAGGAGTTCTGAAGACCCTTGATGAATTTGATCTGTTTAGGCGTGGCAGTCTTAATTTCTCCGGGCGAGGATGAATTTTCACTTTTAATTTTTTTGAGCGAATCTATAAGTGAAGAAGCTTCAGGAACTGAAAGTTGGGAAACATTGTCCTTTGCCTTCTCTTCCAGAAATTTCTGAATGAAATCCTCTCTCTCGCTCGATCCTTCCCTCAACTTTGTGATAAAATTTATCTGGCTTCTTGTCGGTGATACTTTATCCATGTCAGATCAAAATGAATATACATTGAGACGGAATAAATGTTATCATGGGGATCAGTGTTTTCTTTTTGTCAGGTAGTCAGCAAACCAGTTCAAAAACGCCTTTACCTCTTTCTTTCCATCTATTTTCTCCAGCCTCTTCTTTCCGTTTTCCACGAATTTCTCTATGAGCCATCTTGAATATGCAAGTGATCCTGTATTTACTATGATATTCTTCAATTTTTCAAAATCAGCATCATCGATGTTTCCGTTTGTGAGGCATTTCCAGATGAATTTCCTGTCTTCCTCTCCCGATCTTTCAAGTGCCTTTATAATGAGAAGTGTCTGTTTTCCCTCATTCACATCACTCTTGGGTGATTTTCCTATCTCCTTTTCTGTGCCGAATATGCCAATGACATCATCATGGAGCTGGAAAGCCAGTCCTATAAGATTCCCGTATGCGCTGAGTTCCCTGAGTTCTTTTTCGCCTGCAATGCGGGCCCCCATGATAAGTGGTCCTTCAACCGTATATTTTGCAGTTTTTCTAAGGTGAAGCCTTATGAGATCTGGCATTTTCATCACATATCCGCTTCCTGTGTATACATCAAGGCCTTCTCCATATCCTGTTATCTTTATGATTTCAGTGATCTGTTCAAGCGCCTCCAGTTTCTTCTCCATTGGGGCCTCAGAATGCACAATGGTATCGTAGGAGTAATCGACAGCCAGATCCCCTGCAACGATTGCAAGGCTCATGGCAAGATGGCTTCTGTCCCTTATATTTCCGAGCATATTTTCCATTTCCTTGTGGAAACTTGGGTAGCCCCTCCTGATGTCGCTTCTGTCCATTATATCGTCATGAATGAGGAAAAAGGACTGTGTCATCTCTATGCTTGTGGCAATATCGTAAATATAGTCTCCCTGACCGTAAAACAATTCATAGCCCGCAGCTATCAGGATGGGCCTGACTCTTTTCCCTCCCCTCATGGTATAATTTCTGAGCATTTCCACTATGGGATATATGTTTCTGTCTTTCACTTCCGAGAGTATTTTTGTGAAGTAGGCTTCAAGGCTCCTGTTGATTAATTTTCTTTTCTGTTCAATATATTCTGCAAAGTATTCCTCTGTGAGGGGGTGTTCCATGTCAGGTCAGTGTATTATGAAATAAAATAATTTCCTGAGGCTGGATAAAATAGATAAATCAGAAGCCAATAAAGAGCGATGCAGAGCTGTGGTGTGGATGAAGCAGGAAAGGGGCCCGTGCTCGGCCCAATGATAATAGCCATAGTTTCAGGCGATGAAGACACGCTCAGGAGCATAGGCGCAAAGGATTCCAAAGCACTTTCCCATCCGTCAAGATTAAGGATTTTTGAACTGATTAAAAAGGAGGCAGGATATGTTCAGTGGGTGAAGATCACGTCTTCAGAACTTAACATGGAAATGGAAGGGGCCACATTGAATAAAATTGAGGAAGGAAGGGTTTCGGATCTCATTAAAAACTCTCCATGCGGAAAGATATATGTGGATTCCTTTGACGTCAATGAGGAAAGGCTTTCAAAACTTCTGTCAGGGATGACAGATAAAGAGGTGATCTGCAGGCATAAGGCAGATTCCCATTTCTACACCGTGTCCGCAGCATCTATAGTGGCAAAGGTGATCAGGGAAAGAGAGATGGATGTAATAAGGAATAAATATGGCAACGTTGGCTCAGGTTACCCCTCTGATCCGGTGACAATTAAATTTCTTGAAGATTCAATACGGAATGGGACAGATATTGGAGACATAGTCAGGACACACTGGAAAACATATTCCAACGTATTGAACTCAATGAGGCAGAAGCATCTGCTCTGATTGTTTCAATTTTTTTCCATTAAATTAAAGTATTAACAAATCCTTATTGATTATGCCGGAAGAGGCCATTAAAAATTCAGATATACCAAGGGACAGGGATGAGGTTGCAGATGATTATAACGAAAGGGGAATATCTTTTTTCAACCTGAAAAAGTATCCGGAAGCAATAAAGGAATTCACCAGAGCCATAAAGATTCTAAGTAATGATCCGGATTACTATTTCAACAGGGGACTGGCATATTATACCATGAGGATGTACGATTCAGCAATAAAGGATTACCAGAAAGCAATAGAAATTATGCCCGGCAATGCAGATTACCACAATGCCATCGGCTGTGCGCAGGAAGATGCCTCAAGTCTCGTGGATGCATTGGAAGAATTCACCAGAGCCATAGATCTTGAAGGAGACATACCTGATTTCTATTACAACAGGGGAAACACTCTGTATAAAATGGGAAAGAAAGATCTTGCACTGAAGGATTACAGCGAGGCTGTAAAGCTCAACAGCATGGATCAGATATTTGTCTATAAGAGATACTCTGTTCTGATGGAAATGGAGAAGTATGAAGAGGCACTGAATGATGTCGATTCAGCCATTTCACTTGTTCCAGAAAATGCCATGTATTATCTTCTCAAGGCGGACACACTGGGAAAAATGGGGAGGAAGGAAGAAGCATTCAGGGTTCTTGCAGAAGCTTCCAAACTCAGCATAGATCCTGAAGAGGTAGAAAGGAAGAGGAAAGAACTGGAAAGTTTGTGATTTATGGAAGATATCAGGGACTCGTATGGCACTGTTAATCTCAGACCTTACCAGAAAAGTGCCATAGATTTCATAATCGGAGCACTTGGCAAAGGACAGGATGCAATCCTGCAAGCTCCAACCGGTTCCGGAAAAACATTGATGATGCTCATATCCGGAATTATTTATGCAAAAAACAACAATAAAAAGGTTCTTTACCTGACCAGAACCAATTCGCAGCAGAAAAATATCCGAAAGGAAATCCTGAATATACAGAAGTTTTTCGGCATAAAGACAGTCATAATGCAGGGCAGAACCAATATGTGCCCTATGTACATGGAGCTTGAGAAGGATAGGGATTTCACTCCTGAATCTCTTTCAAGGATGTGCAGTTCCCTCAAGAGGAAAAAGATTGAACACATTGATGGGGGATGCCCATATTACAATGATGAAATCAAAAATCCGGAAAACGTGAATTTCATACTGGAAAATGCACCATCTCCGGAAGATCTCTTCGCGGATTTCACAAAAAGGGGCATATGCCCATACGAATCAGTGAAGTACGCAATGAAGAATGCAGAGCTGGTTGTAATGCCTTATGCATATTTCATCAGCCCCGACATGGCATCCACAGTCATGTACAACTGGAGAGTTTCGAGAGAAGACATAGTAATTCTGGTTGATGAAGCGCACAACCTTCCTGACATAGCAAGAAATGTTTTTTCCATGCAGGTCACATGGAACTCAATTGCACTGTGTGAAAAGGAGGCAGTGGAATATGGGGATCCTGAGATTCTTTCCGGTGTCAGGATATCCGATTTCATGGAAATCATACGCATGGCCATGATAGACCTTGCAGAGAACCTGAATGAAAGCACTGTTGAAAAGAGGGTTAATTTCAGGGATATTTATGACTTCATGGCAATCAGTTCAAGAAAGAGGCCCGAGGATATAGAATATATGATCAATGCCATTGAAAGTTACGGGGAAAATATAGAGAATTTGAAGGAACAGAAGAACAGGGTTCCAATGTCACATCTAAAGGTATTATCCAAAAAACTCGCATTCATGCAGTACGCTCATGAGGAGAGGTACATATGCATCATAAAAAAGGAAGGTGACACAGAGAGCATCTCAATAGAGGCATTCTGCCTTGATCCATCCATTATCCTGGAGGAATTCAGGAAATCAAGGACGATCCAGGTATCAGCCACAATTGAGCCTCTATGGCTTTACAGAAACATGACTGGATTTGAAAACAGCGATTATCTTGACATAGGAACGGTCTTTTCCCCGGAAAATCTGATGGTGCTTTATGACAGGGATCTTACCACAAAATACGACGAGTTTGACATTCAGGAAATAAAAAGCTACAGGAAGAAACTTGAAATCATCTTCACAAAATTCAACCAGAGAACACTTGTTCTTTTTCCATCTTTCAGGATACTCGATATCATTACAAAGGAGATGAAGGGTTTTAGTTTCCTTGTGGAAAAAAGGGAAATGAAAGCACAGGAGTTCCAGAAACTGATGAAGAAATTCAACAATGGTGAGGGGATTCTTATTGGAGTAATGGGGGGCAGGCTCTCTGAGGGAATCGATCTTCCGGGCAAACTTCTTGAACTGCTCGTGATAGTGGGCATTCCATTTCCAAAGCCGGACATCAAGCAACGAACTCTCTCTTCCTATTACAGCAATCTTTTCGGAAATGGATGGCAATATGCATTCCTGTATCCTGCAACTGTGAAGGTCAGGCAGGCTATGGGGCGCCTTATAAGATCCCAGAACGACCGTGGTGTAGTGGTCATAATGGACAACCGTGCAGAAATGCTTTCTCCCGAAGTCATTGCAAAGCCTGTATCACAGGATTTTACCGAAATTTCAGAATTTTTTGGTCAGGATAAAACACAGTGAAGAATTCTATTATATTACCGGGATTTTTGATGGAATATATTTAAAAGATCATAGGCATGTAGTACTATGGAGTCGGTGAACTCGGTTGTGCTCATTCCAAAGACGATGGCCAGATGTTATGATGTCGATTACGGTGGAAGAAGGTACCTAATTGACGCAGGAACAAAGGGTTCAGGCCGGAAAATAATATCGTATTACAACGAAATCGGGGCAAAGCCGATAATTATCCTCATAACACATTACCATCCGGATCACATCGGCGGGCTGAAATCCATTTATGAAGCATTTGGCCCGAAAATTTACGTTCCCGATAAGGAGATAGATGTGGTTAGGGGAAAGAAGAAAATGGAAAAAATGGACAGCATTGTTTCCAGACTCATTCCAGCCATTTCAAGGATAGATGGAGTTGAATCCGTGATGCCTGTTTCCAGCTTTAAATCTGATGGTATAGAAATTGTGGATTCCGGGGGCCACACTCCAGATAGCAGATCATATAAGTTCACAAGGCTG
>JAKAPZ010000022.1 GCA_021822985.1 Thermoplasmata archaeon
ATCCCTGTTCTGTTTCATCTGCTCTATTCTCTGAAGGAAAAATGAAAGTTCTGCCTGATATCGCATTCTCATCTGTTTATCAACAACTACCATCATGCCAGTAATTGTTAAGAATATGAATAATTTTCCCCTCTTCTAATGGTTTTTAATATTTCAAATTCACCCGGAATTTTGTTGAAATTATTATAGTAAATACCAACACCAATTCATTTTCACAGAAACGAAGCAGAATTTATGCCAAATTCAGACATTGATGCTTGAAAACGCATAATGTGTATTATAAAATTAAGTTATGTGATATATTTCCATATAGTCATGAATGATTTTGATATTATATTAACACAGTTTAAATTTTTAAAAAATGATACTGATTCAAATACAGTAACAAAAAAATATTTATTCATATCAACACTGTATATTACTCACTGATGATTCAAAGGAGGTAATGGATTGAGAACAACACTTATAAATAAAATCGTAAAAAGAGATGGCCAATCAGAAAATTTCGATAAAACAAAGATAACAAGAGCTATCTACAAAGCCATGCTTTCCGTTAAATACGGAACAATGAAAGATGCCGAATCACTCACAGACAAGGTGCTTGACATTCTGGAATCTGAAGGAAAAACACCCACTGTGGAGAGAGTTCAGGATATTGTGGAAACCGTTCTCATGGAAACATCCATTGAAGGAAAGAAATTCAACGAAGTTGCAAAGGCTTACATTCTGTACAGGGAAAAGAGAAGAACCATCAGGGATGAGAAGAAAAGAATCGGTGTGGTGGACGATCTCAAACTCTCCTTAAATGCCATAAAGGTTCTCGAGGCCAGATACCTCCTGAAAGATGAGGATGGAAAGATTATTGAAACTCCAAGACAGATGTTCAACAGGGTGGCAAGCCATGTTGGGATTATTGATGCGCTTTATGATTATGCAAAATTCCAGAAGTCAGGAAAACTGTCCGATAAGGGGAAGAAAATGCCTACCCTTTCAAACACCCAGCTGGAAGTTCTTGAAAGGGCATTCTCAAAGCTGAAGGAGGAAAACGTGGTGAAAGGTGAGTTCAGCCAGTTTATAGATTTTGTATATACCAAGCCTACAACAGCTTCCGATACCATAGAGAACATGGAAAGAATGATGGATAAACTGGAATATGTACCAAATTCACCCACCATGATGAATGCAGGCGCAAGGCTTGGACAGCTCTCAGCCTGTTTTGTCCTGCCTGTGGAGGACAGCATAGAAGGCATATTCGAGGCAGTGAAGCACACAGCAGAGATCCACAAATCAGGAGGAGGAACCGGATTCTCGTTCTCAAGACTGAGAAGCAAGGATGACATGGTTGGATCAACGAAGGGCGTCGCATCCGGACCGGTATCATTCATGAAGATATTCGATACCACCACTGAAGTGATCAAACAGGGCGGAAAGAGGAGGGGAGCCAACATGGGCATACTCAGATACGATCACCCTGACATCATGGAATTCATCACAAGCAAGGATGCAGAAAACACCATTCTGAGAAACTTCAACATATCTGTCGGCATGGAGGATGAATTCTTTGAGAAACTTGACAGCGACGGATACGTAGACCTCAAGAACCCGAAGAACGGAAAGGTTATCACAAGAATAAAGGCAAGAACAATGTGGGATGCCCTCATAACACATGCATGGAGAACTGCAGATCCTGGACTGATATTCCTTGATGAGATCAACAGGTCAAACCCGGTGAAAAACATAGCAGACATTGAGGCAACGAACCCATGTGGTGAACAGCCGTTAATGCCATACGAGTCATGCAATCTGGGTTCCATAAATCTGGCAAAATTTGTTGTTGATGGAACCATAGATTACGAGTCACTCAGGGAGATAATAAGACTTTCAATCAGATTCCTGGACAACGTGGTAGATGCAAACAAGTTCCCTGTAAAGGAAATAGAGCAGATGACCAGGAAAACAAGAAAAATAGGACTGGGCGTGATGGGATTTGCAGATATGCTCATAGAGATGGGAATACAATACGATACCGAAGAGGCACTGAAGGTCGCAGAGAATATAATGTCATTCCTGAATATAGAATCGCACAGGGAATCCTCAAGGCTCGCATCGGAGAGGGGCGTCTTCCCCGGATGGTACGGCTCTGAGTACGAAAAACAGGGCGTCCTTATGAGGAACTCAACAACAACCACCATAGCTCCCACAGGAACAATATCCATCATTGCAGGATGTTCATCATCCATAGAACCGCTCTTTGCTATTGCATTCATGAGACATGTCCTCAACGGGCAGGAACTTATAGAGGTAAACCCCCTTTTCGAGCAGATAACAAAGGCAAGGGGAATATACACTGACAAGCTGATGCAGGAAGTTGCAAAGACCGGGAACCTCGAATCGGTAAACGTATCTGAAGATCTGAAGAAGCTCTTTGTCACATCACATGAAATAGAGCCTGAATGGCATGTTCTCATGCAGGCAACATTCCAGAAATTCTGCGACTCGGGAGTGTCAAAGACCATAAATATGCCACATGAAGCAACACCGGATGATATAGCAAAGGCATACAGGCTTGCAAAGGATCTGCACTGCAAGGGAATAACGGTCTACAGGGACGGCAGCAAATCGGAACAGGTTCTCTACACAGGAACAGAGAAAGCGGGTAAGAAGCAGGAGAAACCCGCCAAGAAAACTGCCATGGTCATAGCAGAAAAAATTGCCTCTGAGGAAAAGACAAAAACCGATGACAAGCCCAGTGAACGTTTCCTCAAGCTGGAATCAACATTTGATCCTGCATGCCCTGATGGAAAGTGCGACAGATAATGGGCATCAGCGAGATTAGGGAAGAGATCATATCCAGAAAAATTATTTTTTTCGTAGAGGCAAACAGGCACATCAGCATGCCAATCCAGAATTTTATGCTGATGCTTGCAAGGAACAATGTTTTCATGGAGGCCACTGCGATCTGCAGCAGGACATTCGATCCTGACAAACTTTACAATTTCCTCAGGAACACCTTTTTTTCCAAAATCAAGGGCACAGAATCAGAGATCATGGAACAGTCAGAAAACAGATTTGAAGAGATAAGATCGAAAACAATAGAATGGGTCAATGGCACATTCGCAGAATGATCAGCACATCTTAATTTCACGGAATAAAAATTTGAATGAATAATGTGGGAATCATTCATTCACAAGTTCTTTTCCCTCGCCTATAACAAGCCGGGGATAAGAATCCATGGAGAAGGGATCACCGTTCCAGACAGAAAACGATGCAATCTTATCTGGTTCCACAGTTCCCAGGTCAGTCAGGCCGAGAATTTCAGCGGGTCTTGAAGTGAGATAGGAAATACACTGCTCTCTTGTTGCGCCAAACCTCATGAAATGCCTTGTGGTGAGAAACAGGTTCCTCTGAAGAATTACCGGATGATCGCTTATAAGTGCAAACCTGATGCCTGAATTCTGCAAAAGTTCCACATTCCTCCAGGATTCATGCTTGAGTTCAACCTTGTATGGATGCGAATCCATTGGGCCGTACACGAGGGACATGTCTCTTTTCTTTATCTCCTCAAAGATGGTTTTGGTATGGAAATCTCCACCATGGTTGATAATAGGCCTAATGCCAAAATGATCCACCAGGCTCATGAGGAAAAGAGCATCATCCTCCTTGTGGACATGGCACATGATCTTGACATTGCCATTCAGGATGCTTATGAGAAATTCAGTTTCAGGATCCACTTCCTCAATGGATTTCTTGCCGGAATCCACCATTGCCTTTGTTTTCTTTGCTGCAAGGAACTTGCTTCTTATAATTGCACTGACTCCCATTCTTGTTGTGGGCCTTTCCCCTTTCCAGTCCGTGGTGCTTCTGGGGTTATATCCAAGTGCCATCTTGACACCTATGTCCTTTATGTAGGATTCTTTTATGTTTTTCCCGAAATTCCTTATGAGGCAGCCCATACCACCCATTATATTTCCGCTTCCCGGAAGGACCACGGAATAGAGAACATTGTTCTCTATGGATTCAGTGAATGCGGAGTCATCCATGTAAACGCCATCTATTGCCCTTCCAAGAGGCATCATGGGTGCAAGCTTGTCATTCGCCTCACTTTCCATGAAGGGCTCTCCTGCCCTGTCCAACCCAATATGGCTGTGTGGATCTATGAACGCAGGAGTCACTATTCCCTCCCCAATCATCTCTCCTTCAGGTTTTTTCTTTCCCACGTATTTTATTGTACTGTCCTGAAAGCCCACAAAAACATCTTTCTGGACACCTCTCCCGTCGTACAGTATATCTGCCTTCACAAACTTCATAACATCATATGCAGTTTCCGTACTTTAAATCTGACTCATAATTGGAGCAGAACTATCTTCCGCTCATTATTTTTATGTACTGTTCCTCGGAGATCTTTCCCTCCTTCATGACAAGTTCCTTTATGGAAACATGTTTCTCAAGGGCTTCCCTGACAATTTTTGCAACAGTGTCATATCCAAGGTAGGGGTTAAGCAACGCAGCAGATCCAAAGCTTTTTGAAAGGTGTTCATCGCATGCCTCCCTGTTTGGAAGTATTCCGTCTATGAGCAGTGTCCTGAACATCTTCATTCCGCTTGTCATTATGTCAAGTGACCTTGAAAGTTCAAAATCAATGTTTGGCATCATGACATTGAGTTCAAACTGGCCCGCCTGAACTGACATGTTAACTGCAGCCTGCGCTCCAACGACAGAGTGGCATATCATGTTCATTGCCTCTGCAATGGAGGGATTTATTTTCCCGGGCATTATGGAGGAACCCTGCTGCACTGCTGGTATGAATATCTCATGAAGGCCTGTTCCCGGTCCGGAATACATAAGTCTTGTATCATTTGCGATCTTGTTGATGTCAAGAGCGCATGTGGTCACTGCATTCTGGAGTCTTGCAAAATCAGACTGGAACTCCATTATTCCGGGAAGATTCTCGCTTGTCCTGAAATTGAATCCGGTATATTTTGCAATTTCCTGAACCACTGCCTTCTGGTATCCGGGAGGTGTGTTTATGCCTGTTCCGGTCGCAGTTCCACCTATGTTCAGTTCAAGTATGAAGTCAAGCGCATTCTCAAAGTCCTTCAGGTTTTTCTTAAGGGTGTATGCATAGGCTGAAAATTCCATTCCAAGAGTGACTGGTGCAGCATCCTGCAGGTGTGTTCTTCCCGGTTTTTTCACATCCGCAAATTCCTTTGCCTTGCTCTCCATGGATTTAATTAAAAGTTTGATCTCTTCCATGTATCTCTGAGCCTTATAAGTGGCAGCAATCCTCATGAGAGTTGGATAAGCATCATTTGTGGACTGGCTCATATTGACATGATCGTTTGGATGTATGTATGAATACTCTCCCTTTCCTTTTCCGCCCTCTTCAAGGGCGACATTTGCAATAACCTCATTTGCGTTCATGTTGAAAGATGTGCCCGCTCCTGCCTGGTACACGTCTATGACAAACTGATCATGGAACTTTCCGGATATGATCCTGTCCGAAGCCTTCACAATAAGTTCCTTTTTGTCTGATGGGAGTTTTTCCGCGTTTAGCCTGTTGTTTGCAATGGCAGCAGATCTTTTTATGATGGTCATGCATCTAATATGGTCAGAATCCTCAACAATACCTGAAATCCTAAAATTATTCATGGCCCTGAATGTATTCACGCCATAGTACACGCCATCTGGCAGTTCAACTTCACCTATAACGTCCTTCTCTTTTCTTGCCATGACTGAGGATTACTTGTGTTTATTTATAATCTGCTCTTTAAAAGGATATTTGTTATATAGATATATATAGAATATATGTAAAAACTTTATAGTTAGGTTGCCAATCTATAGATGATGACAAACAAAGATTCATCACAAAATACTGGAATGAAGGAGAATATCTTCGAATCTTCTGACAGTACAAAAATGAACATGGGGCACCTGAAAGTGTGGTTCACAGCAGGAATGGGGTTCTTCACTGATGCCTATGATCTTTTCATAATCGGCATAGCCCTTTTGATCTTAGAAGGAAATGGTGCAGGTTTCACAATAAGCAAAGGGAGCCCTTATGTTGGGGCAGGTTTAATTCTTTCATCTGCAATCATAGCAGCAATATTTGGACAGCTGATATTCGGCAGGCTTTCAGACATATTGGGAAGAAAAGCTATATATGGTATAGAGGCAGCACTGCTTGCATCAGGAGCAATACTCAGCGCATTTTCATTCAACTTCATATCACTCTTTGCGTTCAGGTTCATACTCGGTCTTGGAATAGGCGGAGATTACCCGATGAGCGCAACAATCATGAGCGAATACTCAAACACAAAGGACAGGGGAAAAATGATGGCACTTGTCTTTGCAAACCAGGGTATAGGTTCAGTCGTTGCAGTGTTCATAGGACTCTTTTCCGTTACGGTTTTCCCTACTGATATAGCATGGAAATTTATGCTTGCATTCGGAGCAATTCCTGCACTTCTCGTGATATACCTCAGAAGAAAACTTCCTGAGACACCAAGATACTCAGCACTGGTAAAAGGAGACAAAACACAGACAGAAAAGGCAATGAAGGTCGTGGTCAGCAGCGCAGAAGTCGAGAATGTTGCAATCGCAAAGAAATCCTCCCTTTTCGAGTTCCTGAGAAACTATGCAACAATGCTTGTGGTAACAGCAGGTTCATGGTTCCTTCTGGATATGGCTTTCTATGGAACAGGAATATATTCAGTGGAGTTTACCAGTTCAATTCTTCCCTCAACATCACTGTTTAACGAAATACTGATTGGTGGACTTCCATTTTTCGTGGGATTCTTCGGTTACTTCACTGCGGTGGGCCTGATGGATAGAGTTGGCAGGAAAAAACTTCAGATCATCGGGTTCTTCATGATGTTCATACTCTACCTGATTGTGGCAGCAGTGCTTGAAACCAAAGGACCCAATGTTACAGGATACATAATACCTTCAAGCGTAGCGCTCATACTCTATTCACTGACATTCTTCTTCATTGATATGGGGCCAAATACAACAACATTCATCACACCAGCAGAACTTTACCCGGTGAACTACAGATCAACAGGCCATGGAATATCAGCAGCAACTGGAAAAGTCGGAGCGGCCATAACAACATTCACTTTCGCAGCACTTTCCACAAGCATCGGAATCAAACCACTGCTTTTGCTCCTTGCTGGAACATCAGTAGTTGGAGGAGTTCTCTCGCTGTTCCTCAAAGAAACCAAGAACATGCCACTTGAAGAGACATCCAACGAAAAGATAGTAACACAGTCACAAACCTCAGAACAGTGAAAACCACTACCAAATTTTTATTTTTTACCAAATTATTTTTTTAATATTCAAATACTGATCATGCAAATTTTTCTGCTTAACCACCAGCAATCTTAATTTCATTGACACATGCATTTTTCATAAGAAAAAACAAAAACAAATAATAACAAATTTTCAATTGTATCAGGATAGAAATGATAGAATACAGAATCTTCACGGAAGAAGGATTTGATGAAGTCTGTTCAAAAATTTCAAACCGGGTGTCCTCGGCAGGTTTCGGCGTGCTTGCAGAGATACCCACAGGCAGGATCCTGAGATCCAAGGGATTTGATTATCCACTCCTGAACACATACGAAATATGCAATCCGTCATACGCGATCAGGATTCTTTCAGCAGAGCGGAGTGCAGAAGTAATGCTTCCATGCAGGATAATTGTGAAAGAGGTTGAGAATGGGACTGAAATCTCTGCCCAGCTGCCAACTGAAATGCTCAAACTCATTGATTCCGACAGGAAACAGGAGCTTAACCGGGTTGCTGAAGAAGTGGAGGCCATAATAAAGAACATCGTGAACAGCATTCCCGGGATCAGATAATTCCCACAACGATCACTTCTTTCTATGGAACTGACCATTTTCTATTTAAAAAAATTTATACATTAATGTTATGGGGTTACAGTGACACAGAATGGATCGCAATGAAGTTATTATAAGAGTCGGAGGAGCGGCAGGGGAAGGAGTGCAGTCTGCCGGTTTGATTATAGCAAAAGTTTTTTCAAGAAACGGTCTCCATACCCTCACATACAACTATTATCAGAGTATTATAAGGGGTGGCCAGAGCTGGTATCAGATCAGGGCATCAAAAAATCCCGTGAAGAGTCAGGGGGACGATCTTGATATACTCATAGCACTGAACAGGGATGCTCTTGAAAGACATACAAATCCCAGGATAAATGAAGGTGGAGCCTCACCACTGAAGGGTATTGCCATATATGACAGTTCCATAGGAAATTTTGACAGACATGAAGGCATAAAATACTGCGAAATCCCACTTTCACAGATTGCCCAGAAATACAGCAAGAACACTCTTCTGAAAAACACAGTGGCCATAGGGGCAGTTTTCGGGCATCTGGCAATGGATTTTGAAATTCTCGCAGGTGTCATAAGAGATCAGTTCGGAGGCAAGGGACAGATAGCAGAACTGAATGTCGATGCTGCCAGGGATGGCTATAACTACTTTGCAGAGAAATATGGAAAGGCTGACAAGGTCCTGAACACATCAAAAACAAGATACTATCTAATATCCGGTGGCGAATCTGCAGGTCTTGGAGCAGTGAGAAACGGGCTGAAGGCATATTTCGGATACCCCATGACACCAGCATCATCAATTATACATTATCTTGCATCTCACAGCAAGTCATTTGACGTTTTCGTGAAAATAACAGAGGATGAGATATCCGCAATCACCATGGCCATAGGTGCAAACTATACAGGCATAAGGGCAATGACAGGATCTTCAGGTGGAGGCTTTGCACTGATGACCGAAGCTGTAGGCATGGCAGCTGAAATGGAAATACCCATAGTCATATACGAAGCCCAGAGGGCGGGCCCCTCCACAGGACTTCCAACGAAGACCGAGCAGGGAGACCTTCTTCAGGTCATAGGAGCTTCCCAGGGTGACTTTCCAAAGGCAGTGTTCAGCCCAAGAAACGTCAAGGAAACATATTACATGGCAGGAGAGGCCCTGAATATTGCAGAGAAATACCAGATGCCTGTTTTCCTGATGGTTGATCTATATCTTGCAGAACATTATGAGACAGTAGATGGCTTTGACCTTGAATCTGATATTGAGAGGGGAGAATTCGCAAAGGGCGATGAGAAGGATTACAGGAGATATGAATTCACCGCAGACGGAATTTCCATGAGGGCCCTTCCGGGAACAAAAAATCTCATGCACAACGAGGATTCAGACGAGCATGACGAGAAGGGAGATGTCGTCAGCGACGCCGTAACAGATCCTGAAATAAGGAACAGGATAATGGAGAAGAGGATGAGGAAGATGGAAACATACATGAAAGAACTCACTCCGACTCCGACTTACAGGATGGATGACGCAGAATATGCAGTCATACTGTGGGGTTCAACACAGGGAGTTGTGGAGGAGGCAGTGGACATCCTCAGGAACAAAGGAATAAAGGCAGGCGCTATAGAAGTCAACAAGCCATTCCCCGTGAATCCGGACATCAAAAATCTCGTGAAGGGAAAGAAAAAAGTCATATTTGTGGAGAATAACTATACCGGACAGCTGAGAAGAATAATATCTTCAGAGATTCAGGTCACAGGAACACTTGTAAGAAAATACGACGGGGAATGCTTCTACCCGGGTGCACTTGCATCCGAACTGGAGAAGGCAATAAAGGAGTGATGAAAATGGCAATAACAATGGCAGATTATAAAGGAACAGTCAAGGCTGACTGGTGCCCCGGATGCGGAAACTATGCACAGCTCACCGCAATTCCAATGGCACTGTCACAGCTTGGAATAAGCCCTGATAACGCAGTAATAGTTTCAGGAATAGGATGCTCAAGCAACATGCCCGAGTACATGAGGGCATACGGCTTCCATGGAATTCATGGAAGATCCCTTCCGGCTGCACAGGCTATAAAATGGGCAAACAAGGATCTAACCGTGGTTGCATATGGAGGTGACGGAGACGGTTTCAATGAAGGCACACAGCATTTTTACCACTGTGCAAGAAGGAATTCCGATATAACATACATAGTATCCGACAACCAGATATTCGGGCTCACAACAGGTCAGGCCTCTCCCACATCAAGGATAGGTATGAAGACCAAGACCACACCTGACGGGAACATAGAGCCACCAATCAACCCCCTGTCCATGGCCCTTTCCGCAGGTGCTACCTTTGTTGCCAGGGAATTTTCCGGCGATGTGAGACACATGCAGGAAACAATCAAGAAGGGAATACAGCACAAGGGATTCGCATTCATCGATGTTTTCAGCCCATGTGTCACATACAACAAGGACAACACGTACGATTTCTTCAGGGAGAGAGTCTACAGGCTTGAGGATGAGAAACACGATACCACAGACCTCATTGCAGCATTCAAAAAAGCTGGAGAATGGGGAGACAGGATTCCAACCGGAATTCTCTATCAGAGGGAAGCGGCCACAATCAGCGATGTGGATCCAACCCTGAAGGAGAATCTCATAAGGTCACCCATCAAGAAGCTTGTACCTGAAGATATAGAGGAATTCCTCTAAATTTTTTAATTAAAAGGGATCAGTATAAAAATTTCAAACAGACACATGATTTTTCAGTCATTTTCCTCCATAGGGCCAATGCTGGATTTTGTTGCACTCCTCCCCGTCATGGGAATATTTGCAGGAATATACCTTCCGGAAGCGACCATTGTAGCTTTCCTTATTTCCATTGTGACTTTGATTCCGGTAATAGGTTTCTCCTCCAGGATATTCTCAAATCAGGGATATGTGAGCTATGTATCGGAAAGTTTCGGGAAATACATGGGTAGAATTTCAGGAATGATCTACATATGTTATTCGTTCCTCGTTCTTCCCAACATAATAATGTTCCTTGCATCATTCCTATTTTCCTTTTTCCCGCTTGCGCTGTCCTACAGGATTCTTTTTGACACACTATTCGCAGCTATGTATATGGTGTTCATTTTCATACCACTCTCAAGGGGGCTTTCCCTTACCATCAAACCAATCATGATCCTCGGTGCACTGGAAATAGGCACGATTGCAGTATCCTGCACAATAATGTTCCTTAATCCGGGCCCCTCACTTCCTGCAGTCCAGCAGCAATCCTCCCTTTATGGCTCATCATTCTGGGAGGCAGTCATGCTGGGAATTCTCATGTTCTCCGGAGGAGGAAGCGGGATATTTCTCTCGGGAGAATCAAGGAAGAAGAACACAAACACTGCAAGATCACTCATATACGCATATATGGTATCCGGATTTGCCCTGATCATTGCATCTTTTTCCATACTTGTCTTTACGGGGAACCTACTTCAAACATATTTCAACAATCGGGCAATACTCTTCACCAGGCTTGGAGACACATCAGGAAATGTCCTGCTCATTGCCATAATTGTGCTTCTGATTGCAAGCGGTTACAACCTGACTCTTTCCTATGGAAATGCACTTCTCCAGATGCTCACATCCTTCATTCCTGAGGAAACTGGAAAGAATCCCGGAAGGGGAATGCTTGCAGCATCCATAATTTTCTTCACAGTTCCAATTCTGGTGGTGTCAAGAATATTCTTCTCCTTCTTCTATTCGTTCCTGTTCATAGCAGAACTGGTTAGCATGCTCTACGGACTGAACCATATACTTGTGGGAATCTCCTCTGCCAAAAATGGCGGAAAGATGCTCTTCAGGATTTCTGGAATTGTATCATCAGGCCTGCTTGCAGTGGCAATCGGAATATCAGTTTACACATCAGGTCTTTCGGAGACTTACCTGCTCGGAACATTCCTGCTCCTTGCAATTGGTTCCATAATCATATCGACTGACATGGCACAGGGGAAGATAATCAGTTCCTACGAAAAACTTTATTCACAGGTCAGGAAGATCTGAAAAATTTATTTCATTTTTATTGTACCGCCGGATGGGTTTCCCGGCAGTTTCTCCCTGTAAAGTATAGAGAACAGGCCAATTGGAGTCCGGCCCCTGTTTTCCGGTTCCTTCAGCCTCAGGAAAAGGAAGGAAGACAGGAACCTGCCGCTGAATACGATCAGGTATGAGACCTCAAGGGCAGTCCTGAGGGGAAACATATTGATCGCAAATTGAAGCAGATAGCCTCCAACAAGGGCCCCCATGAGGTATACCAGTCCGTTAAATCCGTTTATGAGTGCTATGTATTCACCCTTCCTGTTTGAGGGTACAACATCAAGCATGTAAGATGTGAGCACGATGTTCTGCAGGGCCCCGAGGAATCCGGAATAAATCTCAAGAAGTATGAAGAGTGCAAGAGAATTGAAAAATGCATAACACACAGGAATAAGGCTCAGCATGACCCTGTTCAGGAATATCAGTGGGGGCCTCTCCTTCCTGTCCGTTATTTTTCCGAGGAAATACTGCACCAAAATGGATACGCCCAGTGATGAGACTGTAAGGATTGCAACGATCTGCAGGCTGAAGTGCATCACCGAAACAATGGTGATGGGGAACATGGGCCACGCCATTGACCAGAAGAATCCCTGCACGTTTGTGGCCCTGAAGTATCTGTAGAAGTGAGGATCATTCTTCATGTTTCTCAGTGTTGTGGAAAAACGCTCTTTGAACTTTATGGAATGCCGTTCCTCCTTTAACAGAACGCTCACCACTGCGGATACCAGATAGGTTCCCGATGCAAGGAAGAATGGAATTTTAATATCGTTATGCGGGTTTGTGCCGAAGAACATGACCATGAGTAAGAGAGAAAGCATGGTTCCGATGGAGGATATGTTGTTTACGAAGGCAAGGAACTTTCCCCTGATGGAAGAATCATACATATCGGCTATGAGGGAGAACCAGTTTACCGTGATCATAGACCCGAAGAGGGCGATGGATGAATAGATTATTATGAGTATGACTGGAGTTCCCGAAAATGGCATGAGGAACCACAGGATCGCGAGAATCAGGCTTCCTATGAAGAGAAAAACCTTTCTTCTTCCAGTTCTGTCGCTCAATTTGCCCCACAGCAGCTGGGCCCCGTTGCTGATGGAGTTGAAGCTTGACTGGAGCCATCCCATTTCCACTGCACCTGCCCCAAGTATGACTGCATATATTCCCACAAAGGTAGAGGCAGCAGTGGCCCCTACTGATGAAAGGAAGGATCTGAGCCCTATGAGTGTCTTATTTCCCGCCATCAGCCACATCCCTGCAGGGGCCTATTTTTTTGTTTCAATCCCATAACATGCACATTTTCCTAATTATTCAATGATTCTGACACTTATCCAATATTTTAACAGAGGTATCCAATCTTTCAATAATTATTTTATCCAAAAAATTTCGTTTTCTTCATAACAACTCTCGTTCATTAATTCATCATACATTAATCGCAAGTGTCAGCCGCCCGCTGCACTATGTCCAGAAATAAGTTTCTGAAGCGGGATTGAGATGCTCTAACCCAGTATTATTCATAATTGCATCAGGCTGACAGGTTCCGAAGTTAGGTAGAATTTATATTCATATTTCAATTACCCCTCTACTTCACGAAAGTGTGACATATCAATTTCAAAATAGGTGATATATTGGCGAATGGAGAAAATGCAGGTTCAAAACTGAGCGAAGACAGGGAAAAATTCAGATGGTCCAACAGTAAATACAAGAGAAGAATGCTGGAACTGAAGAAGAAGAGTGACCCACTGGAAGGGGCCCCTCAGGCAAGAGGCATAGTTATCGAGAAAATAGGTATTGAGGCAAAACAGCCAAACTCTGCCATAAGGAAATGTGTCAAGATTCAGCTTATAAAGAATGGAAGGCAGATCACAGCCTTTGCACCCGGTGATGGGGCCATTAACTACATCGATGAACACGACGAGGTCATCGTCGAGGGAATAGGCGGAAGAAAGGGAAGAAGCAAGGGAGACATTCCTGGAGTCAGGTACAAGGTAGTGGCAGTCAACAGCATATCTCTCAGGGAACTTGTGAGGGGAAGAAAGGAGAAGACGGTGAGATAATGGATATAAAAATATTCGGAAAATATGACACATCCGCCATTGAGGTTCATGATGTGGGCCTTTCAAAATACATAAACCTCAATTCATACATGAATTTGCACACTGGTGGCAGGTTCTCAAACTATTCTTCCGGAAAGAAGAATGTGAACACACTGGAAAGGCTCATAAACAAGCTCATGAGAACTGAGAAGTGGACAGGAAAGAAATACGGTGCATACAGGATCCTGAAGGAAGCATTCCAGATAATCGAGGACAAGACCAAGCAGAACCCGGTTCAGATTCTTATAAATGCCATAGAGAACGCAGCACCCAGGGAAGAGGTCACAAGATTGAAATATGGTGGGATTGCAGTTCCAAAGGCCGTTGATGTAGCACCATCCAGAAGACTTGACGAGGCCCTGAGAAACATTGCCATAGGAAGCACAGATGCTTCATACAAGAGCAAGAAACCCATAGAGGCATGCCTTGCAGATGAAATTATGCAGGCAGCAAGAAACGACCAGAACTCTCATGCTGTTTCGAAAAAAGAAGAAATAGAAAGAGTAGCAGCTTCTGCAAGATAATTGCAGAATTTTTTTTATTTTTATCCAAAAAATTCCATTGCTGCTGCGAGAAGGGTTATCAGCGCCATCAGGAACAGTGTTATGTAGGAAAGATAGTGTGACCTTTTCCTGAGCCTCCTGACCTCATCCATTTTCCCATCATTGACCAGGTTCATGATCCTTTTTCCATGATATATGTTATTTCCATACATCAGCAATAACATGGCAGCCACAAGAATGATTTTTGCAAGCAATATCTGTCCGTAGATTGTGTTATAGAGAGTCGAATAGTCTCCGCCCAGATACCACGTCATATTGTAAAGTCCGGTGAATATAAGAATTATTACGGATATATTTGTGAAAAAGGCAAAATTCTTCCCAATGGTTCCGACAATCTTTGTCCTGAACTTCTCGTCATCCGTAATTTTGTATGAAGAAGGCATCACAACAAGCCAGATGAAAAAAGAACCTCCCACGAAGAAAATGGCAGTGAATACATGGATCCACAGTATTATGATATCTGCATATTCAATAAGTGCAGTCATATTCTGCATATTGCCAACTCTTTAATGAATATTACACATTACATGTGGAGTTATTCCTATGCTTCTTCATGTTTCAGGCTTCTCTTCTTTATGCTATCAGTGAGAAGGTCATGTATCTTCATCCTGAGTTCCGTTATATCCTCATCAAAGCCACCCTTCCTCAGGGCAAAAGCAATCTTCACTTCCCTTATGATGAGGCTTGCCATGTCTTCAATGGCATAATTGAGTGTCATGGCATCCTCCAGATCCACGAGAATATCGGGGAAAAGTATGTCTCTTCCCATGGATGATGCAAGCATTTTCTCCCTTATGGTCTCCCTGAAGAGCCTGAGGTTTGAAACATATCTCTCTCCACTCTTGGTGAGCTTATAGACCTTGGCCCTTCCTCTTGTGTCATATGTTATGAGGCCCTGTTTCTCAAGGGAATGCAGCAACGGTCTTATGGTTCCGCCAGAAACTATGGAGCCGTCCCATTTGAGTTTCCTGGAGAGTTCATACCCGCTCATAGGCTTGAGTGAAAGAATGAAGAGTGCACTGTCAAGATATTCGCCTGCGCTCATATATCGATTTCGATATCTGTAGTAAGTATTTAAATCCATTACATGGCCATCTTTTGCATATGGAAGCGCCTATTTTCCGCAGTCTCCGTTATGAAGATCATATATGCGGGCATCAGCAAAGCCATGGCCGGGGACAAACCGATCCCAGCTATATGTCCCGACTCTCTGGAATCAGTTTTTTAAGCACCCTCATGGATGCATTGTTGATGCCGAATAAAGTGGAATTAAGTCCCCCAGGTTCATGACATGAAAAGCCTGTGTGTATTGCGACATTTTCAATGTGGATGATAACACCCTCCCGAATATGAGTTTTCCAGATGGTCATGATATCATGGAAGAAATGACCGCAGAATCTCATCCAAATACTTACAGATCACTTTCGTCTTTTTCTTCAATTATCAATAAACATATAAATGATATATAAATAGCATCTTACGAAAAGATATTGAGAAATGAAAGGTATGTTTGGAAAGGGAAAGAATAAAATGATCAAAGGAACAAAAGTTTTCATTTCGCTCTATTTGATGCTATCGGTAATTGGAACGTTAAATATTCTGATCGGGGGTGGATATGTCAGGGAGGGTTTGATTCCCTATTCCACACTCTCTCTGTACCTGTATGTTGGTATGTCAATAGTGACTATTGGCATGGTGTTTTTCAATATTCTTTCATTAAGGCGGGGAAAAGCATAGGAGACCTTCCAACAGAATAGCCAAACTCAATCGAAAAATGCAATAGTTAAATAGTTCTCTCTTTTCCATATATAATGGCATCAGGCCTCAACTCTTTGATCCCTACAAACATATTTGGATTCTCTTCCTTCACAATTTATGTGATCCTGATTTTCATTGCCATAGCCCTCATATTCTGGGGAAAGAACTCGTGGAAAATCATAATGTACGCAATGGGGGCCTATCTGGGGTTTGTGTTCACATCCATTATGCTGATTCAATTCCATGTCACTTCCCTTCCCACTTTTATCATACTGCTCATAGGAGCAGTGATTGGGGCAATCATAGTGAATTTCGCTGCCAAGGCATTCATATGCTTTGTTCTTGCAGGAAGCGTAACCCTTGCAATATATCTTTTTTCTCCAATAAACACGGTGTTTGCTATAGTTTTGGGAATCATAATTTTCTTCATATGTTATGTCCGTTTCAATAAGGTGAGCCTTTATGTTGCAGCATTCGCAGGAGCAATGGCTCTCTGGTTTGCATTGGTTGGGCTCGGAGTGCAGAACCTCAGTGCTCAGGTTGTGGCTGGCGTTGCAATGATAGGAGGAATATTGCTTCAGAAATACGAGGAGGATCTGGAAAAAAAAGACAGGCAGAGGCTCTTCAGGAACTGGTGATCAAATCATCATGCGAATCTCTTTTCAAGAATTTTCATGAATTCCTCTGCAGTT
>JAKAPZ010000102.1 GCA_021822985.1 Thermoplasmata archaeon
GATTTTGAATAGTTGTATGTATATGCAACACCGTTAGCGTTCCACAGGCTCATTCCCGGACCATTGACGGTATTTGTTGCCCAACCAGATGCTACATCGGAGAAACTGTTATAGTAACCTCCTGAACTGAATCCTACACCATTGAGGAAATAAGAGTTATTATTGATGCCACCTGGGCCGATAAGGCCACAGGACTCTACATAGGATGGATAGCTGAAATTTGCCCTTGTGTAAATATCGTTTGGACCTGTTATGTGAAGACTATTGTTCACAGTTGCATTTCCAAATACACAGTTTCCAGCTGTTCCGTTGGCTATCCACTTTGAATTGTTAAGGGTTGTGCCTGCGAAATTGTCATAGAACCTAAACACATTCTGCCCGTTATCGAACTGCCCATACATCTTGGATAATTGTGGTGCCTCTCCTGTGGTTACACCGTTGAAAGCATTCTGACCCAGAGGGAGGAAATTCATCTCTATGGTGATTGCTGAATCTGCACTTATTGAATATTTAAGCTTCAGCCAATATGTAGTATTATTGTCGTTAAAAGAATTCCCGGATTGCAGCCACGAATTTATCATAGTGCCGTTAGTATAAGTGAAATAAACGTTGGAAAGATTGGAGTTTTCATAGATTGAGTATTCCGAACTGTTCACAACGATCATTTCGTTATAATTGACAGGTATTGTCACACTCTGGTTGTTATTGATGGAAATATATACATGTGTCTGTGTCTGCAGGTATGGCGATATAGCATTGACGACTGCAGCTGACTGGGGAGAATTTCCAGATATAGCATACGCGCCAGGAATCAATAGGGATGTCACTATAAAAAGACTTGCGTAAATATAAATAGATTTCATATCACAAGGGTATTTTTTAACTAATATATATGGTTTTTGCTTTGCTCAAAATTGATAATTAATAAATTCTAATATCTGCATATTCAATATACTTACACTCTCTCCAACTTAATCTATGTATCTCCATAATTTTATCATGGCTGATCGTTATGAGCCACGCAAATTACCTCCTGTTTTCACATTGAATTCGTTTCAGTTAGGATAAATTTCAATGCTTCTGCAACGATCGTATCGGTTGCATAGTCATGATCCGCATATTTGTCAATCCCTATTTCTTGATCTGGGATTATTTCATAGAACATGGGCTCATTGGGATACTTCACCATGAGTTTTGAGGATATCCATCCCTTGAGGCCCGAATTTTGCAGTTCAAACCTGATGGTGTTCGTGAAAGCGTTTGCAGCCTGGGAGGGCCTCACACCAATGACTGTGGAACCACAATTTCCCATGAAGGAAAGGAGATCAAAACCTGCACTGAATGTTCTTGCAGAACACAGGACATAAACCTTCCAGCCGGACTGGAGCTTATAGCTTTTCATAAATGCTGAAAACGTAGGAGACAGATTCACAATTTTTTCAAATTCATCCTCTGTTATTCCTCTGAACCCATTCCTCCATCTGTTTTCCTCTTTAAAATTGTATCCTCCGGGATAGGATTCAAAATTTTCTATTTCAAACTGTTTTGCATACATTTCCGAGTATCTTTCAACGTCAAATCCTTCATCCACCTTCAATATTCTTTTTCCAAACAGGAAATATGAAAGGATGTTGGCCATATATGAATTCCCTCCCGTGTTGTCCCTCAGGTCCACGAGAATATTGCTGCTTCCCGTTTCCTTCATTTTAGTCAGGAATTCAGTGATTATCTGTGATGCTGAAGGTATTTTCCCAATTATTTCTTTGATGGTTCCGGATGTATTCATTCCTGTTCTCTCAATCAATTCCATAAGAAATTTTTCGCTGGCCCCATGATTCAGCTGTGACTCAAAATTTTCTCTGTATTTCCTCATGGATTCTATTCTCAAATAACCAGTCCTTCCATCAAGAATTGTCCATGAAAGATCCGATGTTTCTGATGAAGGGAGTTCCATTCCATTTCTTATTATAAGTTCTCCGGGTTTTTCTTCTGAAAATTCAAATTCCATTTCATATACGTTTCCCCGATTGTTCAATTCCAAACTTATGCTGCCAATGTCCTTCGCGGATCTATCCAAAAGATAACCCATCAGGTGTTTTTGGCCAAAGCATTCCATGATGTGCATCAGATTGTTATTTTCCCCATTTGCCCCGCGAAGTTTTTTCATGTTTTCCTTAATGGTTTCCATGGGAATCCCATTTATGCCCTTTATAACTGAACCTATGAACTTCTCATGTTCATGGGAATACACTCCCAGAACCAACAACGAACCATCGATCGGTTCAATTTTCAGCCAGATTTTCTCCCTGCTTTCTGGTAAAGGGTCCATTGAGGTGTGTCCATCACCCACCAGGGCCATTACCTTCATCGCAAATATATGAAATGTTTCCTGATCAATGTTCTCAGGGACCTGATCCATGATACTGTTCACAGATCTGAAGAATTCTATCCTGGATTTCTTATGCAGGAATGGGTCGGGATGCGTTTCTGTAACCATTTTGACAAGCTGCAGGAGATCTGACAGTGAATCTTTTTTTGATATTGGAAAAATGCCCATAGAACATAATTCCTATATGCATTAAAATTTATTCTATAACTCGAGATAACATTGCTTAAACAGAGGTATGATTCACCCTTCTGGCACATCAAATTGAAAAACTATCTGAGCCCATAATCCCTTATGATTGCAAAATTTTCTTATGACCTATTGAGTGCTAATGAAAAATATAAATTTTATCAATTAATATTTGAATAAAGTAAAATAACAGGTAACAACTTTACTCATATTGAAAGTGGATTTGTGGTTTTATAATGGAAAGTTCTAAAAAACTTACCGGATTGCTGATTATAGATATACAGAAAGACTATTTTGAGGGAGGCAGAATGCCCCTTGTTGAACCACTTGCTGCATCAGAGATTGCAGGAGAACTTCTCAGGCTGTTCAGGTTGAGGAATATGCCTGTGTTTCACGTTCACCATGTATCGACACGATCCAATGCATCTTTCTTCCTTCCCGGCACTGATGGAATCATTCCAGATCCTCTCGTGGCCCCTGCAGAGGGAGAAGAGGTTATCATTAAACACCACCCCAACAGTTTTCTAGATACAGAACTGAACAAAAAACTCACTGAACATAATGTCAAAAACCTGATAATAGTTGGCATGATGACCCATATGTGCATAGATTCCACCACCAGGGCTGCGAGTGACCTTGGTTTCAACTGCAATGTCATATATGATGGATGTACAACGAGGGATCTGGCAGTTGCAGATCATACAATTTCAAGCAATAATGTGCATGATGCCTTTATGGCGGCACTGGATGGAACCTTTGCAAAAGTGATGAAGTTCTCGGAATTTCTGATGAATATTGATGAATTGATGTGACATGCTCAGGCTTGATCGTATCCTTATACATGCGCATGAAACAACTGAACAATTCTACAACATACATATCATTCAGATGTGCGGATTATTATCCAGTAGTTATTTAGTGCATATCCTGGCTAATGATTTATAAAGAGTGAATTCCTTACCACATGGATAATTATGAAATGGGT
>JAKAPZ010000103.1 GCA_021822985.1 Thermoplasmata archaeon
GACAAAGATTGTTTCTCTCTCCCAGTGCTCAAACATACTGGGAACAATAAACGAACTGTCAGCCATCGGGAAGAGGCTTCATGAACTTGGAATTATATTCGTGGTTGATGCCGCACAGAGCGTACCTCATATGCCTGTGGACGTGAAGAAGCTGAACTGCGATCTCCTAGCATTCTCCGGGCACAAGATGCTGGGGCCTTCAGGCACAGGATGCCTGTACGGAACATCCGAAATACTTGAGAAGATGCCTCCCTACATGGGGGGCGGGGAGATGATCAGGGAAGTCTATGAGAACGGATTCACCACTGCCGACGTTCCAGAGAAATTCGAGGCAGGAACTCCAAACATCGAAGGGGCCATTGGGCTTTCAGCAGCAGTGGATTTCCTGAAAAAAATAGGAATGGATAATGTGAGATCGCATGAGAGGGAACTCATCCGGTACACCCTGAAGAAGGAGGAGGAATATGCACTTGAATCGCTCCAATCATACGGGCCCAGGAATCCGGATATCAGGGCAGGAATATACACATTCCAGATGAAGAAGGGAGATTCAGGCAAACCCTATGGAAATTATGTCCATCCTCATGATATATCACACCTTGCGGACAAAATCAAAGGTGTAGAGATACGTTCCGGACATCACTGCGCAATGCCGCAGACTGTTGCCCTTGGAACCTATGCCACTGCAAGGGCCTCATTTTACATATACAACGGGAGGGAGGATGTTGACACATTCTTTGAGGCGCTCAAAGCCATAGAGAAGAAGATGATAGCATGACGGATGACACCATATACAGCCAGATACTGGATGATCATTACAGGGAACCAAGAAATTTCGGGAAGATGGAAGATCCGGATGTGCAGGTCACGGAGACGAATCCTACCTGCGGCGACACCATATCTCTATTCATAAAGGTGAAGAATGGAAATCTTGAAGAGATATCCTATGTAGCGAGCGGTTGCCTCATAAGTGTTGCATCTGCCTCAATCCTTTCAGAAAAGGTTTCAGGAAACCCCATAAAAGAGATACGGATCATGACGAAGAATGATGTCCTGAAGAATCTCGGGCTCAAACTGGGGCCCGCCAGGGAGAAATGTGCACTCATATCCTATGATGCATTGATGAAGGCTATTGATCGATTCAATTCATTTTGATGCACTATATCATCAGCTATTTTTCAGGAAGGTGTGTCTGCAATATTACTATAGGATATCACAGGAGTCCAACTAATATAAATGATAAAAGTATTAGTCAGAAAAGATATTATTATCCTATTGGATATATTATAGGGGTGTAAGAATGAGAGATCAAGTCACAAATCTTAACAGGATATTATCAAGTTCAATCAGGAGGGAAATCCTGGAACTAATCAGGGAAAATGGGGAGTTAAGCTATGTCGCTATCAGGCAGGCACTGGGCCAGATGAACACGGGCCAGCTTAACTACCATCTCAAATCGCTTGGCGATCTAGTGTCAAAAGACACACTTACTGGAAAATACAAATTATCAGAGGCAGGCAACAATGCCATGAGTATTTTCCAGAATAAAGAGCAATCTTCCATTTATATGAGGTCAGGGGCCCCTCTTATGGGGAAGTCAGAGCTCTTTGGAATAATAGTTCCATTAATAATTTTATCAGTATCCACTTATTATGTATTCTTCTACTTGGGAATTGTAAAAATCTCAACCGTAGTGGCAAATTTGATCCTTTGGGCAGTTGTATTAATTTTTATCTGGAGAGGCACCTTCTTCCACATACAGGGTGAAAAATACATTAGGGCATCAGGAAAAGGAGGGAATTAGGATGCCCACCACACATTTAACGTGTTTAAATTGCAAGGGCAAATTTGATTACGTAATGACCGCAGAATCATACCTTGTACACGTTCCGGGGAACACAGAGGTGATAACATCTGACGGTAAGCATATCCCAACCACAAGCATAAAAATATTCAGCAAACACAGGATAACCTGCCCTTATTGTGGAGGAAAAGAATGGTACAAAGTAAACATATGAAATCCTACATCAAAATCAATTGATTTGGTTTATATTCAAATTTTGGAGCAATTTTTGAACTTACTTCATATTTATGATAAAAAAGATAATAATACTGATATATACTATCATTATATCTTCTAATTGTAAAAGAATCTGAGGAGGTGTTTAAAATTACGATTTATAATTCTGATCGTTCAAATATTCTAATAGAATATTCATCTTATAAAGTTATAAAAAGTTATGAAGCGGAGAAAGGCAATTCTCCTGGAGGAATTTATTTCAACAAATCCATGTCATTGATAAACAGCATCTTGAAAACTCAGGGAATAGACATGAAATTACCCCATTGCTGGTACAGGTGGGGTGACGAGGTTGTTAAATATTATATGCCATATGAAATAAAATGGAATAACGAAGAAGCAGCATATACCAAAGTTAGTTGGGAGGGCGATACACCTGATTTTCCTGAGATTGGAGTCAAGAATAAAATTGATAATATTGTTTCAGATATTTTGAAAAAATATTCCGATTATGGTTCTCTATCCGATTTCATAGATTTAATATATGAAAATGCTCCTTTTGAATTCCAGAGGAAATACAGATATGTAAGAGAATTCTTCTATTTGGCAAAGGAAAAAAATAAAAGTATAAATGAACCGGTCAAAGATATTTTGTTGCCACAAATTAACGATGCTCTTCAGAGTTTTCCGGAAGATGTTCACTTCAACACAGTAAGGGAATTCATCCCTGCATTCAAGAGATACGTTGAATATTTTGCAGTTTCAAAAAGAAAAGATTACAATGAGCTGGAAGAAGTGTCGGAGGAATTTTGGTTCTGGTTTTCGTACTTTCTCAGGTTGCACCCTAACGCTCATGAAAATGTAAGCAATGAAACAATTATGATCTGGAAGGAAAAACTCAAGAGTGAAACCGAAAACTTTTATTTCAATTTCACGGATCATGTATTGAACATAAGCAGAGATATTAAAGATGTAAGACACGATGAAATATTAGGATCTTATGTAATTAAAGCAGAGTCTGAAGGAACTGATTATATCGCTCTGTTCGCTGATTTTAGAGAGACAGTGAACGAACTGGACGAATTCCTTAAGGAAAATGAAAACAGGTTTCATGCCAGGAATTTGAACAATTAAAAATAAAATGGTGAATAAATATTGAGTCATGAACCAGTGATAATTGACACTTGTGTTTTTAGAGACGGGGCATTTATAGAGGCCATAAAAGAATACCATGGAACAAAATGTATTTCATCAATAACTTACACAGAAATGCAAGTGTATCTCATGGGAAAGAAGAATAAACCATCTAATTATTTTGATAATATAATAAGGAATGTAACCATTGATATCTCAACGTTCACGAAACATGAAGCTCTTAGCGCAGCCAAAATAGGAATTGTAATGGAAGAATTCAAAAAAAACTCAAGAGACTACATGATCGCTGCACATGCAATAATGGCCCCATG
>JAKAPZ010000104.1 GCA_021822985.1 Thermoplasmata archaeon
AGGATAAAAATATATCGTATTATTACTATGCCAATATGTAATACAATAAGTGCCAGCATGTACTCTTTCAGTGAACATGGTAATTATTAATGCCACATTAAAATAATCCCATGTTACACATTATCATGGAGATGGATAAAATACACATGCCGGCAAGCAAAACAGGAAAAATATACTCTGCACGCAGTCTAAATTTATATTCCTTTAGAGTGATCAGCATGTATGGATTTCTATTCAGATCTTGACAGTTTTCTGAAAAGCAATTCCAACCGAATAAGGGAAGATCTCCTGCTCAGCAAGAGCAATCCGCTGTATGAATACTTCAGGGACAGGGTAAGGGGAGTTCTTCATGAACTTCCTGAATCAGTTATGCCGCCTTATGAGATATGTGCCACGGACGGTTCTGAATATGTACAGGAACTTTACAATGGGAAGAAATTTGTTGTTGCAAGGGCCATAAGCCAGATACAGGAAAGGGAGTATTACAGCACCTTTTTCAATGTGCTCTCTATGGAAAGGGATGATGTGCAGCAGCTGGTGAAGAGGATAATGGAGGATGCAGAGCACAGGGCAGCACTGAATGCACTCAATGATGAGAAAAACTGTATCATGGTGATGGATGGTTCAGTCTCAGGAAGATTTTACTGGGGAAAAACAAACTATAATGGAGAAATAGGCAAAGATTTCTACAGCAGGTACATGGAATCCTTTGTTTCCATGCTGAAAAAGGCACGGGAGAAAAAGATCACAATCCTGTATATTTCCAAAACATCCGAGACAGGCGTGATGAAAAAGGAGATTCTTAAAAATGAAAAATCTCTTCCCAATTTCGTAAAGGAGAATAACATCACTGATCATGTTCTGATAAAATCAATTGCAGAAAAACCATGCTACACCGAACCGTTATACCTTCAGAGGGAGTATGAGGGATATATTTGCGATTTCCAGACCATACATGTTCTCCCTGCAATGGATGATCTGCCCATGAAAATAGACTGCATCATACCCGATGGAGTTAATACAACAGTGAAAGAGATTGTTTCATGGATGATGTGGGGTTACAGTGGACTCCGATCCCATAACATATGGGCATCCCTCGTGGACAAGAACGTGAAACTTAGCAGGGACACAACAAGGATCGTGATGGAAATGTTTGAGAATGAGATAGGCGTATGGAATGCTGAGACAAGGGGGCAGAGGCGTGAAAGAATCAGATTATGAAATTGGCTTCACAACAGGGGAAAATGACAGCGATATTTTCAGGTTCGTGATTGATCCGGAAGCTGAGATCAGGAAATGGGAATATGTCACAATCGCTGGAAAGGGAGGAAAGATCATCGGGAGGGTCGAGAAACTCACATCTTTCAGTGATATAATGCAGGAAAATACCGATTACAGGACAATAAGCAAGCTGCATGACGTCAATGTCAGGCAGGTGGTGGACATTGCCGTGGCCCGTTCTGTGGGCACCATACATAAGGATGGATCTGTCTCCAAGGGGAACAGGGAATTCATCAGGCCCGGAACAGGCGTTAAAAAATCAAGTGTTGAAGAAATGAAAATACTCTTCGGCTATGACAGCAATAATTCCGTGATCCTCGGTGCACTGAGCAACTATTCCACCGTGGAGGTTGGCGCATCAATCAACGGCATGAGGAGGCATGTTGCAATCATGGCACAGACAGGGGCAGGAAAGAGCAATGCTGCTGCAGTCATGATCGAGGAGCTTGTGAGGAAGGGGGCCACTGTGGTGGTTCTTGATCCGCATGCGGACTACGCCCTCATAAAGGCTGACAAAGAAATGGCAGATTTCACCAAAGTCATGAAAACACCAATGAGCACGGGAAGATACGGAAAGGAGCTGAACGCGGTGACAGAGATATTCTCCCTGAGGTTTCAGGATCTTTCCGAGGAGGATCTTTTCAACATAATGAGGATCGATGACCAGTGGACCACACTGAAGGAAATAGTCAGGAAGATAATTGCCGACACAAGGGGAAAAGGTTCCCTTGACGATTTCCTCGCAGCTTTCCAGGCAATGGATAAGGGAGACAGGGCCAGAATAGCGGGAAGGGTATCGCTTCTGAAGGCAATCAAGCCAATATTCGGTAACGCCACAACAGGCATTGACACATATCTCAAACCCGGACAGCTTTCTATTCTTGATCTTTCCGGGCTGGATCAGGACATAACCTCCTATTTCTGCCTGAAGGTCATAAACGAGATCTATGACAGGAAGGTTTCAGGGGAATTCCAGTATCCTGTATTCATATTCATCGAGGAGGCACACAATTTCGTTGGCAGGGAGAGCATCGGGAAGTTACCCGGACTCATAAAGAAGATCGCTGCAGAGGGAAGGAAATTTGGTGTGTTCCTTGTGGTCATAACACAGAGGCCGGGCAAGATCGATCAGGACGTCCTGAGCCAGTGCAACTCACAGATCATCCTCAGAATAACGAATCCTCTGGATCAGAGGGCAATCGAGGAGAGTTGCGAAGGAGTGAGCCAGTCCGTCATAAACGATCTTCCTTCCCTGAACACAGGGGAAGCGGTGCTTGTGGGAGAATTCGTGAGATTTCCGGTCATAGTCAAGGTGAGGAGAAGGGAAACAAGGGAGGGTGGAGGAGATATAGATATACTTCCGCTCCTTGAAAAATCAAAGAAACTGAGGGAGGAGATACTTGATCCGGACAGCAACAGGGATATGATCAGGAGGCTCAGCTCTTAATGGCAAGGTTTGCGCATATATCGGATACGCACATAGGAGCAGTTCAGTATGGCATTCCTGAAAGGGAAACAGATTTCTATGATGCCTTTTCCGAGGCCATAGACTTAGCCATGGAAAATGAGGTGGAATTCATCATTCACACTGGTGATCTCTTTGATACGGGAAAACCATCCAACAGTGCACTCTCATGCCTGAAGGATAACATGATTAAACTTCAGGAGAGGAAAATTCCGATGATTGCCATTCCCGGCGATCATGACAGGCCCAGGGGAAGTGATTCTTCGCCACATTCCATATTTGATTTCATGGGCCTGAAGATCATAGGTGCAGTGGAACTCGACAATATTTCAGTTGGAGATGTGACCATAGCCGGAATAGGAAACATGAAGGGATTCAGGAAGCAGCAGCTCAACGATATATACGGGAAGGCAAACAGGATGGCTGAGGAATGGAAAAAATGCATATTCATGTCGCATCAGGCTGTGGCCCCTTTCTTCCCGGAAGACCAGTGCGAGACAACTAAGGAGCAACTGCCTGTGAATTTCAATTATCTCGCTTTCGGGCACATACACCAGTACAGGAAGGAGGCTGTGGGAAGATCAACATTCTCCTATGCAGGCTCAACTGAAGTGAAGAGCATGAACGAGATAAGCGGTCTCCTGAGACAGGGCAAGGGAATCAATATTGTCACGCTTGATGATTCTGCTGAGATTGAAAGGAAGCAGATCAGAAGTGCAAGGATG
>JAKAPZ010000105.1 GCA_021822985.1 Thermoplasmata archaeon
ATCTGGCTCTGTCAGGACTCCAAGATCTCCCAATTCCTCATCCTCGATCTTTATGAGGTTGAAGTCCTGTTCCATGAATTCTTCCCTCATGAAACCATGCAACCCGGTTATTCCAGCTTCATGCTTGTTTCCGTCCGAGCAGTTGTCAGGCCTTCCGATAAGGCAATTGGGGCAGTCTCCCGGCCTCCTCACTATGGGAACCACAATATCTCCCGGCCTGAAAGAATCAGATTTTGATTCTATAACCTGGCACATGGATTCATGCCCAACTACAAGAAATTTGTATCCTGATGGATTGTATGCGAAGGGAAGGGCCCCTCTTGCAATTCCCCTGTCTGTACCACATATGCCTGTAAGGAGTGGTTTCAATTTCACATTGCCCTGCTCATTGGATATCTGGACTGGTTTGTACTCAATGCTTCCTTTGGGTGCATCTGTGACGTATGCTTTGTATTCTGCCATGATTGAAAAGTAACTTATTTTAAAAAAAGGTTTCCATCCATTTGGTTAAAATTCATTAAAATGGTTATATGCACCATCAATGGTGCAAATCAATTATTCTGCATCTTCCTGAGTTCTCTTCTCAAGACCTTTCCCACCACTGTCTTGGGGATGGTGTCAGTGAACTGTATTATTCTCGGAACCTTGTAAATAGCAAGATACTTGAGGCAGAATTTCTTGACCTCATCTTCTGTCATCGTCTGGTTTTTCTTCAGGATGATGAATGCCTTCACGTTCTCTCCACGGTGTATATCCGGGACACCAATCACTGCAGCATCTTCTATTTTTTCATGTGTGAGAAGTATTTCCTCAACCTCTCTCGGGTACACATTATATCCCCCTGCAATGATAAGATCCTTCTTTCTGTCTATTATGTGGATGTACCCGTCAGAATCCACCAGTCCAATGTCTCCCGTGTAAAGCCATCCATCCCTGATGGTTTCCTCAGTTTCCTTCTTGTTATTCAGATAGCCAAGCATTACTTGGGGCCCCTTCACAATCAATTCACCGGATTCATTTATGGGCATTTCCTTTGTGCCATCTTCTTTATCCACTATCCTTATTTTGGTTCCGGGGAACGGTATTCCCACAGAATTTGCCTTCTTATAGTTTCTGTTTGGAGGTGTTGCACAGACTATGGGTGCAGCCTCTGTAAGTCCGTAACCTTCAATTATGATGCCCCCTGTCTTGTTCGAGAATTCCTTCTCGATCTCATTCGGAAGTGGGGCCCCTCCTGAAAGAAGCATTCCGAGGCCAGTAATGTTTACCTTGGAAATATTCTTGTGCATGAGTATTGAGTGGTACATGGTCGGAATTCCAGGATAGATAAGAAATTTCTCATTTGCGATGGTTTTCAGCACCCTATCTGTATCCCTCGGATCCGGAAGTATAACCATTCTCTTTTTCCAGTATATGGGAGAAATCATTGCAGTTGTCAATCCATATATGTGGAAAAACGGAATTGCAGACAGGAAAGAAAGATCTTTTTTATCCTGATCCTTTGCAAATTCCATCAGCATGTAAGCATTTGATACAAGGTTTTTGTGTGTGAGGAGTGCACCTTTTGATGTTCCAGTTGTTCCCCCCGTATACTGGATGACTGCAGGTTCAATAGCTGTATCAACATCAACTTTTTGTGAAATCCCGTTATTGTTCATGATATTTTTCATATGGAATATATTCTTGCTGTCTTCAATCTTCACAGTCTCCTTTTTCAGTTTCCTGGAAAGAGAGTAAATGGAACCGATGAAGTTAGGCAAATAGTCTGCAATTTTGCATATGACCACCTTGTTCAGTATTCCGGGGATGAATTTCTGTATCTTCGGATAGAAATCATCAAGCGTTATCATTGTGCTGGTTGTCGAGTCAACTATTTTTTCCCTTATTTCAAAATCCGTATAAAGCGGGTTCAGGTTGACTACAGTGCATCCAATCTTGACTGTGGCAAAAAACGCAATGATATAATGCGGAGAGTTTGGAAGCATTATTGCAACCCTGTCAGATCTCTTCACACCTATATCCAGCAGGCCTTTTGCAAATCTATCGACTGCATTGCTCAATTCGGCATAGGTAAATTTTTTTCCTATGAAATCAACTGCCTGCTCTTTGGGGGCTTCCTTTGCCGCTTTTTCGAGAATTTCATAAACTGTAAAATTCGGTATAGCCAATTCTCTTTTCACATTTTTTGGATACAATGATTCCCATTTTTTTTCGAAAGAATCATAAACACTTTCATTTTCTGCCATTCTTTTTCACTCCACTGAACAAGCATGTAATTTAAAGAAAAGTATTTGATATTTTTCATTTAACGTGTCTCTTATTTTTTACTTATAAACAAAAAGTGAAAAAAGCAGGAATTCAAATCTGGTGGCCCATTTTTTCTTTCTTTGTCATCAGATAGAATTTGTTATACTCAGTTGTCTGGCTCTTTATGGTTATTCTCCCTGAGACTTTTATGCCATTGGATTCAAGAAAACTGATCTTTTCAGGATTGTTTGTCATTATCCGTACGCTCTTGATGTTGAAATATTTCAACACTTCAACTGCATATGTATAATCTCTTCTGTCCGCAGGAAGTCCAAGCTTGATATTTGCCTCGACAGTGTCATACCCCTCTTCCTGGAGCTGGTATGCCTTGATCTTGTTTATGAGGCCAATCCCCCTCCCTTCCTGCCTGAGGTAAATCAGCATTCCGTATGGCTGTTCTCCTAGATAAACGAGAGATTTCAGGAGCTGATCCCTGCAATCGCATCTCTTTGAGCCGAAAACATCTCCTGTCAGGCATTCACTGTGTATCCTCAGAGGCACATCACTCTTTCCTGCCACATCTCCCTTTACTATGACCGCATTTTCGTTTGCTATTTCATTCTGAAAAGTGTATATGTCAAAATTGCCTGCTAATGTAGGCAGTTTAGCTTTTGCTGCTAAAGTTATCATCTTACTCATGGAATGATTATTATAACATATTAAAAGGTATATTACAATATTTGGTACAAATTAACCCTTCAATCCTATTATGGTGATGCAACGATCTTTTAGGCAACCAATTAAAAGGAGGGCCGGGTCCGGGAATTGAACCCGGGTCCGGGGATCCACAGTCCCCAAGGATACCCACTACCCCAACCCGGCCATGCAGGACAGTAATTTCAACATATATTTTAACTGTTATGACCCAAGCCATAATTTGCTAAAACACAATTTGATTTCAGCATTTCTCAGCAAGTTCCAAGCCTGAACCGGTCAGCGTATTTCAGTGTGTCAAAAAGCGATCCTTCGGGCAGCATGAATAAGCATGTGTTAACTGATGCCGGGTTTGGCGAATACCCTTCAAGTGAAGTGCCAGTCTGAGTGTCCCAGTCTTTAACCCTTTGCGGATCATACCCTACGCAAG
>JAKAPZ010000106.1 GCA_021822985.1 Thermoplasmata archaeon
TTTTTCATGATCCCATTCTGATCTTCAATCATATGGGTTTCTCCAGTTCCAACAGCATTCTCTCCACGGAATACTTCTCATTGAGGTGCGAGGATTGCATTCCTCTAAGCAGTGCAGATCTTATTATTAGCGATATAAAAAAATATGTATCTGTATACTGCCTGTATTTTTCTATTTTTCCTGAGTTCACGGCAATATTCCTTCAGTATTGTATATCCTCCTGTGTAACCATTCTTCCTGATCTCTTCAAGTATCCTTACTGTGGTAAGGTTGTGGCCCTTGATCAGAGACTTTATCTGTTCCCTATAGGGATCAAGTTTTGATCCCCTCTTTCTTTCCCGTTTCCCGGATGGTTCAGAATTAAGATATTTTCTCAAACTGTTTCTCGATATGTTAAGTTCCCTTGCTATGGATCTTATGCTCATTCCTTTTTCTCTCATGTTTCTGATCATTTTCCACACCTCCAGACTGTACAATTCAAACCACTGTCATACAGAGTATATGGGTCAAAATTAAACCGGTGATGAGGGTCAATTTAATTCTGGCGAAAATGCACAATAATCAACCAGCGTTTACAACTGTAAAACTTGTAGAGAATAATGGCCCCCGTTATTTGAAATAATTTTTCAAAACTCAGACAATTATGATTTATATTTTAGAATTATACACCATGGATTAAGATGAAGATGATTGTCGATGGTGCAGAGAGGAAGTTGAGGGCCGTCTGGTATGAGAACGGCAAGGTCAGAATGATAGAGCAGAGGAAGCTTCCTGAAAAAATTGAAATTTTTGATGCAGAAAACTCTGATGCAATTGCATATGCCATCAAATCCATGGTTGTGAGAGGGGCCCCTGCCATTGGAGTGGCTGCAGCATTCGGGCTTGCAATGGCAAAAATAAAAGGGGAAAACATGGACATTGTAGTGGAGAAGATCAGGCAGACGAGGCCGACAGCCTTTGACCTGTTCAAGGCCATAGAATACATGAAGGCAAACGGTTTTGAACTGAATGCAGCGGAAAGATACAGCCTGGAAGTCAGTGGAAGATGCAAGAAAATAGGAGAATTCGGAGATGGACTCATACAGGACAATTCCAGAATACTCACGCACTGCAATGCTGGAGCATTGGCGGTTGTGGATTGGGGAACTGCACTGGCCCCTATGAGGATAGCAAAGGAGAACGGAAAGAAGATATTTGTTTTCGTGGACGAGACCAGGCCCAGACTGCAGGGAGCAAAACTCACAGCATGGGAACTTGGTCAGGAAGGCATTGAGCATGCAATCATTGCAGACAATGCAGCAGGATATTTCATGAAGAAGGGAGAGGTGGATCTGGCCATTGTCGGCGCTGACAGGATATGCGCAAACGGGGATTTCGCAAACAAGATAGGCACATACGAAAAAGCGGTGGTTGCAAAGGAAAACGGAATACCATTCTATGTAGCCGCACCGGGAACAACCTTTGACTTCTCCATTGAGAATGGTGACCTGATACCCATCGAAGAGAGGGATGAGGAGGAAGTCCTGAAGATAGGAGAAACCAGGATAGGCCCCGGAACCAGCAGGGCAAGAAATCCTGCCTTTGATGTCACTCCTGCAAGGTATGTCACAGCTTTCATAACAGAATACGGCATATTCAGGCCCGAGAAACTTTCAGAACTGAGAAAGAAAATGAACAGTGATCTTTTCATGAGTCACTGATTTTTTTCATTTTATTGAATAATAAACCATTACCTATTAATAAAGTGAAGTAATTTTTCATTCATGTCCATTATAATGGCCACAAGCAGAGGGCCCCATTCATATGAGAGAATAAAGGATAAGCATGTGAAGAGGGAGAATGTTGGTGGAGTGGCCACAGGCCTGAAGAACGTGATGGAGAATGTTGGAGGGAAATGGGTCTGCTGGGGAGACGGTGCAATGGATTCCGGTTTCCAGCATGAGAATATGGGAAATTACTCCATAGACAGGATATTCCTGACACAGAAGGAGAAGAGGGGATACTATGATGAATACAGCAACAGTATCCTGTGGCCCCTGTTTCACTATTTCAGGGAAAAGATCCAGTATAATTCAAGATCCTTCACATTCTATGAGAGCGTGAACAGGAAATTTGCAGCGGAAATCATTAACATATGCAAACCGGAGGATATTCTCTGGATACACGATTATCAACTCTCACTTGTTCCCGGGATGCTCAGGGACTCTGGACTCATGAACAGGATGATTTTCACCTGGCACATACCATGGATTTCAGGCGAATTTTTCTCCATTCTTCCAGAAAGGGACAGAGTAATAAGAAGCATTGCAAGCGCAGATTCCATAACCTTCCACACTCATGAATACTGCACGAATTTCACCTCATCATACGCAAGATCCACAGGTATGAGGGATGATATCAAGAGGAAAGTACATGCGATCCCGATTGGGATAAATTACAGAAAATTCAATGACTTCAGGAAATCAGGTTCTCTTAGGAAAGAGCAGAAGAAGAGCATTGTTTTCTCCATTGACCGCCTTGATTATACCAAAGGGCTTGTAAAAAGAGTTCGTGCCATAGAGACTTTCGTCAGGAAATACCCCGAATACAGGGAAAAATTCACATTCATCATGGTTGTGACTCCGAGCAGGGCAAACATCAGGGGATACGATGAACTCAAGAACGATCTTGAGATGAATATAGGAAGGGTCAACGGCCTGTATGGCAGCATCTCATGGATGCCAATCATATACATGTACAGGAAACTCACCCAGAGCCAGCTCATGAATTATTACTACAACGCAGATGTGGCACTCATTACACCGCTGAAGGATGGCCTTAACCTTGTCGCAGAGGAGTTTGTGGCTGCCACTGAGAAGGGTGCACTGGTCATATCTGAATTTGCGGGCATTGCTGATTATTTGCCTGATTCCATCAAAGTGAACCCGAATTCCATTGAGGAAATATCGGAAAAATTGAAGGTTGCCCTTGATATGCCTCAAGAAGAGAAACTGAAAAGGCTTAAGGCAATGAAGGAATTTGTCATAAAGCATGATGACAGATGGTGGGCAAAGAAGGTTCTTGGAACGGTGATTCCCTGAGGAATGCTATCAGGGAAAATATTCATGAAGGGGCCCAGATATTTCTCGACTACGACGGAACTGTAGTCCCCATAATAATGAATCCGGAAGACAGCTTTCCTGCCGAAAAAGTGCAGGAGCTCCTTTCCGTTATATCAAAAAAATATGATCTCTATGTGGTTTCGGGGAGATCCATTGAAGACCTTGAAAAATTCCTAGGGCCTGATCTGAATTTTATCGCAATGCATGGGGCATGTGCACGAATTGGCGGGAATATAAGGTACCTGAAGGAAAATTACCCTGATTATGTGTAAGATC
>JAKAPZ010000107.1 GCA_021822985.1 Thermoplasmata archaeon
CAATATCATTTCCCTTTGCATACGGGGAGCCTGGCACAGCTCATCGCAGGACAATGTGAAATACGGCGGAGACCCCAGTTCGGCTTTGTTGCTTTTTCAAGTTATATTTTATCACGATTTTTATGGGAGGTCAGAATATCATAAATACCTAAATATCACGATTTGTTTAGCACAGTCATGAAGAATCTCAGGTCTCTTTCAATTGTTGTTGTGGTTGCATTCATAGCCGCAGCAATGATCGCACCAATATCAACCGCAGGGACCGTGAATATGGTTCTGGACCCAAATGATAATTCCGCAAATCTTACGATAAATGCCAGTTCACAGCTAATGGTGAAAACAAATGCAACAGGAGGTTTATCCCTGATGGCATTCAAATTACTGGAACAATCATTCAACCAGAACTACAGCTATAATCTGACAGTGGTGGCTGGATCAAACGTTTCTCATAATATGAACAGCTTACTTCATAAATTCAACTCAAACCTTACAGTTAATTATTTCATGGCCAGCGTTACAGGAAACCAGGTAATGGCAAACAGCACTGAGTTCATCCACAATTACTCAAGCAGCATGGCAATGAATATGACTGGCATTTTTAACGGCAGCACTGCAAACCTGTCCTGGAGAGATGCACTTTCCAACAGCAATTTGAGCGGGTGGACCGGTGGAAACACATCGGTTCCGTTGAAATATCATTCAAACTCCACATTTGGCATGTATGATTTTTCAGGATTTCACAAGTCACTTTCAACATGGAACAGAACGTACAATGCTGCAACAAACATCACAACATTCACGTCACAATCGTCATCAGTGACCCAGCTAAGTTTCTTTAACCTGACATCCAACCTGACCATCAGGTACACAAGCGATCCGATATACACAATAACGGTTCACGGGGACGCGGTTGCCGGCACAAACACAATTCTCATTGAAAATCCATCACATGGAACCTTTACAGTATGGTATGCAATCGCCGCAGCTGTAATCGTTGTCGGTGCAATAGGAACCATGGCATTCAGGAAGAGGAGACTCAGCTAAATTTTTATAATTCCGTATTTCTCTCCCAGATAATCCATACTTTTGCCATTTTTTATGTCATCCCTGAAGCTCCTGATCAACTCAAACCTGTCCTTCATGATGTGAAACAGCTTTGGATTCCTGAGAATAGCTGCGGGATGAAACTGTGGTAAAATGAACATGCCATTAACATGGTAAATGCTCTTCCAAGCTTCGGATATCCTGCCGAAATTCATCTTCAGGATGATTCCAATGGATTTCAGGGCGGAATTTCCCATTGGTATTATAAGTACAGGACCAACAGTTTCAATCTCCTTGCTGAGAAATGGTGTGCATTTCCTGATTTCAGTGATCTTGGGGGTTCTTCCTATCTTGGGTCTGCATCTAACTGCGTTTGTTATGTAAACTCTGCTCCTTGGAAGGTTTGCTTCAATGAGCATTTTATCCAACAGTTTTCCGCTTCTACCCACAAAGGGGATCCCTGTCTGGTCTTCGTTTGAACCCGGTGCCTCACCCACAATCATAACTTCAGCCGTTCTATCACCAATCCCGCATACTGCAGTTTTTCTTGATAGGTGTAGATCGCATTTTTTGCATCCTTTTATTTCATTACAGAGTGAAATAAGCCCATCCATCTCTTATGTTAATGATCATTTTCTTATTTATTGGTATTGTTGCAGTGGAAGTTAATCTTCCGAAACAGCAGATCCCATTGCACTATTCCCGGAAACCTGTTTCTTTCTGGCAGTGAGGTAAATGCCTATAGATATAAGAACAAGTCCAAGGTAGGTGAAGTAGGTATTCACCTCTCCAAGAATCAGGTAGCTGAAAAGAACGGAAAGGGCGGGAACAGTGAAAAAAAGGCCTGAAATGGATGATACGCTGTACTTCCGGAAAAGGAAGAGAAATATGAAGTAGGCTACAGCTGTTCCCAGGCTTCCCATGAACAGCGTCACCAGTATGAAACTGATGTTCAATCCCGTGAATGTAAGGCTACCATCAAGGAAAGCCCAGAGTGCAATGACGGGTAGAGCATATGCAAACTGCAGAGAGTTTACTGCAAAAACATCAGTGCCGGTTGACAGGAATCTCTTGAAGTATATGGTACCCAGAGACCAGCTCAAAGCGGCAATGAGAAGAAGGAATATACCGATTCCCGGTTTGATGTATATCTGTTCAGCGAAAATGGTTATAAGACCAGCAAAGCCTACTGCAGTTCCTGCAATCTTGAACCTGTCAAGCTTTTCCCCAATCAGGAGAAATGAAAATACGAGCATAAGTATGGGATATGAGTAAATTATAAGGCTTGAAAGGGACGCGCTCACAGTCTCTTCTCCAGTGAACCAAAGCCCCATGAATATCGTAATATTGAGCAGTGAAAATCCAAAAATCTTCAGGTGAGTTTTCAGATCCAGGGGTATTTTCATGCTTCGGAAGAAAATTGCGAAGGAAAACACAAGGGCAAAGAGGACTCTGAACAAAAGTACCATCATTGGAGGTTCGTATTGCAGAGCTATTTTGACGAAGGGGTAATTGATTGCCCAGAAGGAGGCCATGGCAATAAATGCAATGCCGTCAGCCAGTTTTGCCATTTCTCCAGTATTCCTGGCAGGATTAAATCTTTGCGTAGTGGAAGGTTGGAAAATCAGGTGTGGTGTGGGCAATTGCAAAATATAAGTTCAGGGATTTTGCATTTATCTCCCTGAAATTGGAATTTAATCTTTAGGCCAACATGATTTGGGTAAATTGAAAAGATCCGTGCTTTCCGCTTTCCTGGTAATAGGTTATCTGTCATTCTGTGATATGAGGATCGCAAATTCACAGTCAAGAGTGCTGTCAAGAGGTGGCCGGATAATGATATCGTCTCCTTTTCTCACGGCAATCAGTACCTTACCATTCTTCTCCAGGTAATCGTGGAATTCCCTTGTGGCCTTACCCCTGAAGGAATCATCAACAGGAACCTCCTCAAATCTCATTTTTCCGTCAGTCCTGAGAAGTTCCCCGTATATTTTTGATATTCCGGGGTTAAGGACTGCATTTGATATGAGCAGTGAGGATACATTCCCCTTGACTATTATTTCGTCCGCCCCAAGGTTCCTTGCGGTATTTTCATCTAACTCCCCCCAAGGATACCTACTTTCTTCAGAGGTGGGAGGAATTGGGCAGTGAACCTCAATCCTTTTCCATATTTTACCAGCTTGACCTTCTTCGTGTTTATGTCCATCTTCTTCTCTCCTCCTTTTATTACGATTGATTTCCCATAGTTATGCACACCGACAACACTGAATCTCTCATGATCATGCA
>JAKAPZ010000023.1 GCA_021822985.1 Thermoplasmata archaeon
ACCGTAAGCGGAAAGAACATATCTCAGGCAGCAGCCTTTTCAAAGTACACATACAAGATCACTTTCACGGAAACAGGCCTTCCGTCAGGAACACACTGGAGCATAACGTTCAACGGAGCTACTTCAAGTTCCAATGGAACCACAATAACATTCAATGCAGTCAACGGCACATATTCATACACAGTTTCAAACTTGTCTGGCTATTCTGTTTCCTCGGGTTCGGTAAATGTGAACGGTGCAAACATTGCAAAGAATGTAATATTCTCCCCTCTGTCTTCTCCCGGGTTATCACAGACTGATTTATATGCGATAACGGGTGTCATAATTGCAGTCATTGCAGTTGCGGGAATTTTTGCATTTTACAGAAGAAAATAACATTTTTTTATTTTTTTTTTAAAAACCATATTTTTATTCATAATTAGTAAAAGTCTGATTTAAAAATATTTTACATAGGGATTATTGAATGATCCATTCCTGAATGAAATCATAAAATTATCCGTTATTTTTGAGAATTCTGCAGAGAGCATTTCCAGTTCATTGAAGTTTTTGACATGGTAGATAATAAATAAGAAACTTCCATAGTTTTTCATTATAAGATATTTTTTATTGAGCGGTTGAACGTTCTTCAACGTATTCACATTCAATTCTGGAGAAGTTCTCAATATGATACTTGGCATGAGTCCATATTCAAGTTTTTCAGTATCGAAAGAAATCTCCTCATATATTGCATCTGATTGAAGAAGTTTTTCAACCCTCCTTCTTACGGTTCTCAGGGGGATTTTTGATTCCTGGGATATTATATTTAAATTGAAAGTGAGAGGATTCTGTTTGGTTATTGATTTAACAATGGAAATGTCTGTTTTATCAAGAAGGTATGTCTTTGAATCATGCTCTTTCATAAGGGAATAATATCCATCATTCCCGAGAATTGATGTAAGAGCTTTTAAATTTTTATTCAATTCCGTATCGTTTTTGGATATTAACGATATTCCTGAAAAAAAGCCATTATCCTTGAGGTTTTTATCACACAAGTAACCGTAAATGACTCGCTCCACATAGGGGAGTGTTTCGTACATTGAAGAAATTTTATCTACAAATTCTTTATTGTTATTCAGAAGTACGAAATAACGATTCCATGTGTTATAGCGATCATCAATATAGTATCTGATATTCCTGATGAGGCCCAACGAGATCATTTCGTTAATTCTTTTTTTAATTATTAATGGGTGAATCCCAAGTTTTTTGGAAATTTTATAAATTGAAGGCCTGCTCTGCAAGTCACTCGATTCCCCTCGTGGCCATTGGAAGTATCTGATTATTTCCAGAGAGGTATCATCGATCATTTCCAATTCTTAAGCGAGAAACCACTATTTATTTTTATGTTATATGCCATAGGTATTATGTTGTGCCTTCATTCTCTCAGATTTTGAAGATACACATTAACATGATTCCCAATAAAAATTGGCTTCGCAGAACTTTTTTTGGCTACAGATATGATGCAGAAAGTTCAACTATAATCATCGGAATTATGCTCCATAGATTACGGGCCCGGTGGGATTTGAACCCACGATCACCGACTTAGAAGGACGGTGCCTTATCCATACTAGGCCACGAGCCCAAAATGTGATACTTAACACAAATATATATTTTTGAGTTCCATGCATTATCCGGAAAGAAGAAATGGAAATGAAAAAATATCCTTTCAGTCTGGCCATTAAGCTGGAAAAAAACCTTTTTTCAAAACATGTTGAATCCATCAGGGAGAACATCGATTTAAAATCGGGAAGGACAGAAGTCCGCATTCAGGAAAATGATGGTGATTTCATAATTTATATAGGAGCCGGCGATATAGTTTCACTAAGGGCCGTAATGGGTTCTATCCAGAAATGGCTCGTAATAGCAGACAGAATAATTAAAGGTGAATAAGAGATGGAAGGAGGAATCAGCAATTATTTACAGAACCAGATCAAGCAGGCCCAGCAGCTGGAAAACCAGATAGAACAGCTTGGAAGCCAGAAGTACCAGATAGACCTAAGGATAAAGGAACTCTCCAAGACAATTGAGGAACTCGAGAAAATAAATGATGGAGTTCCTGTGTACAAGAGTGTGGGCCCCGTTCTTTATAAGGTTGATGACAGGGCAAAACTCATCGAGGATCTGAAGGAGCAGAAGGAACTCAGCGAGATCAGGATAAAAACCATAGAAAAGCAGCAGAAGTCACTGGACGAGAAGTACAGGGAACTTGAACAGGCAATACAGAAAGCTTACGGCGGGCAAACGAGCAAGTAGGGTCTCATGAAAGATCTTGCTGACGTTCAGAGCGGTTCTCCCAAACATTATATTTCCATAGGGAAGGTTGGAGTCAGGAACGTCAGGGTACCCCTCAACATTAAGAGGGGAGAGAATGTGAATCACATTCTTGCAGATATTGAATCATACGTTGATCTGCCACCGGGAAGAAAGGGAGCCGACATGTCCAGGGCTGTGGAAGCAATCAACAGCATTGCCCTTGACAGGAAGGACGAGATTTCCATCGAGAATGTTACTCTGGAAATAGCAAGGGATACACTGAAAAGATTCACATATTCTGAAAAGTGCAATGTCTCGCTCAAAACGGAATTATTCGCTGAAAGCGCATCAAGGAGCGGAAGAAAATCCTTTGTCTCATATAATCTCGAATCATCCACTATACTTCACAGAAACGGGAACCTGAAGCAGAAAATAGGTGTTGAATTCCTCGGGATGAACGCATGCCCATGCGCAATGGAAAGCGCAAGAGCCATCATATCTGATTCACACCCGGAAGCAGAGGAATTTCTGAAGGAGATACCCGTCATATCACATAACCAGAGAAACAGGGTGAAAATTTCACTTGAAATGGAGGGGGAAATTCAGGCAGAGGCACTGAGGCTCATAGAGATCGGAGAATCTGTGGTCAATGGCTCACTTCTTCCCGTACTCAAGAGAAGGGATGAAGGTGAACTCGTGGTAGGGGCCCATATGAATCCGATGTTTGTGGAGGATATAGTCAGGGAAATAGCATCAAGACTCCTGAAGGAGATGGGCATACAGGACGATACCGTTGTTTCCATCAGTTCAGAGAGCTACGAAAGCATCCATCCGCACAATGCATGCGCACAGATAGAATCCACAGCAGGGGATTTGAGGAAAAGCATTCTCAACGGAATAGCAGGCAATTGAAAAAACGGCATTTTAACATTTATATTGCCCTTACATATATGGTCATATGAACTATCCCCTTGAGATCGTCATACAGGTTCAGAGAGACGATTGTAAGATCGTTGATGCCATAATGAAAATGACGGGGGTAAAGTCTGTCTCAAGACTGAAGATCGAACCCGATGAAACGCTGCACAGTTTTGAAAAGGAAAATTTCTCGGAAAGAGACATGCTCATCCTGAAGAAATTATCCATAAGTGTGGCAAAGATGGGCCAGAAAAAGATATGGGTTTATGGGAAAAGCTGTTCAGCCTGTAGGGTGATGGCCCTCAGTGAGGCAGTGATTCTTTCCAGCACATCCGTTGATACCTACAGGATAAACTACAGGGTACTGGTTGAGAACCGGGGGGCCATGAGGAGGCTCATGAAAAAGCTGGAGGAAGCGGATCTCAAGCCCATGATAATTGAGGGCCCCGAGGAGAAGAAGATAGAGATATCCGAGAGGGAGTTCAGCATCCTCAAGATGTGCTATGAACTTGGATATTTCGAGAATGAGAGAAGGGCATCCCTCACTGAAATTGCTAAAATTATGGGCATTTCCACTTCATCCCTTTCGGAAACACTGAGAAGGGCCATGAAAAAACTTGTTAAGGATTACCTGAAGGAATCAAAACCCTGAATTCATGGTCTTCCTTATCTCAAGAGCTTTCCTGTATATTTTTTCAAACTGGCTGAATGTCACCTGTTGCCTTCCATCGCTCAGTGCAAGTTCCGGCTGGGGATGTACCTCAATCATCAGCCCGTCCGCCCCTGCGGCCACTGCTGCAAGAGACATTGACTCTACATATTCCCTTTTTCCGGCAGGATGGCTAGGGTCAACAACAATTGGATAGCGAACCTTCTCCTTCATGACAGGCACGCTGGATATATCAAGGGTGAATCTTGTGGAATCCTCAAATGTCCTGATTCCCCTCTCGACCATGATTATCTCGCTGTTTCCGCCAGATGAAATGTATCTTGAGGACTGGTAGAATTCCTCTGTGGTATTTCCGAATCCCCTCTTGAGAAGAACAGGTTTTTCCTGCTTACCCAGTTCTTTAAGAAGGGAGAAGTTCTGGCTGTTCCTGCTCCCGATCTGGAAAACGTCTGTGTATTTTCCGACCAGTTCGATATATTCGGGATCCATGACTTCCGTGATCATCACCATGTGGTAATCATCCGCCACTTCCCTCATTATGGATAGTCCCTGTTCCCGCATTCCCTGAAAACTGTCAGGCGATGTTCTGGGCTTGAAAAGGCCCCCTCGAAGCATCCTGATGCCAAGCCCTGAAAGGAACATGGCTATTTCCTCAAGCATTTCCCTGCTCTCCACTGAGCATGGTCCTGCGATGAAGGATATTTCTCCCTCCGGGAACAGTTCTCTCACTTTATGCATGTTTTCTGTCAACATAATTACTTTCACCCTCTTTAATCTCTTTCAAAAATTTCGGTTCGTTCAGCACGGAAGCTCCAATAAGGAAACCATTGTATGGCGTTCCGTAAAGTTCCCGGAAATTCTCCCTTCCTATGCCGCTTTCCAGTATTTTCAATGCTTTTCTTTCATTCATCATATCCGCTGCATTCATTTCGTCAGGCTCCATTTCAAGGTTCCTTAGATTTCTCCTGTTGTATCCTGCAAGTATTCCCATTTTCTCAGGTATTTTTTCAAGTGCTGCAGGATCATGGAATTCCGCCAGCACATCCATACCGAGCGAAAGTGCATAATCCGACAGCGTATCCATCTCATTCCCACTGAGGAAATCAGCAATGAGGAGGACAGCGTCAAAACCATTTCGATATCCCGCAAGAATCATATCATCTGTGCAGATGAAATCTTTCATGAGCATAGGCCTGCCCAGTTCCTGCAGCTTAATTCCATCCAGCATGCTCCCATGGAAATGATCCGGTTCTGTAAGCACACTGATGGCGTCCGCGTACCCTCTCACTACAGTTGCAAAATCTTCGGGGGTCGTGACTGCATTTCCCCTGAAGCCTGATGGAGATGATCTCTTGAACTCTATGATGAATCCCTTCTCCGTTTCTCCGTTGAGCTTCCTGATTGTTTTCTCAAGGGATATCACGTCTCTTTTTCTTCTGCCGGTCTCTTTAAATTTCCTCATCCTGTTCTTCCGGTATATCTCATCAACAAGTGCCATCAGCAAGCCTCCAGGAAATTTGAGATTATCTTCCCGCCATATTCCGAGTAATAGCTCTCAGGATGGAACTGCACACCAAAACTCTTCATGTCTTTGCTGTGGAATCCCATGATTGTTCCATCACTTTCTGAAACGCAGTCCACCACAATATCTCCTGCACTGGAAACTGCCAGTGAATGGTAACGCACGGCATGAAACTTCATCGGAACGCCTTCGTACAGGGGAGAATCGGAATGAATCATCACATCCACCTCCCCGTGCATGGGTTCTTCCATCACATTTATTCCAGTTCCCATTCTCACTCCAAGCAGCTGGTGGCCGAAACACACCCCCAGGATGCTCTGTTCCGATGCCCTGTCCAGGAGAATATCAACGTTTCCCCTGTCCCTAATATTCAGTGGTGTCCCGGGCCCCGGAGATATTATGATCTTTTCATAGTTTTCAGGGTTGACCCTTCCGGCATCCTCATTGTTCACAACATCGTATCTGTTCCCCAGTTTTCCCAGTATCTGGATTATGTTGTACACAAAGGAGTCATGATTATTCACAACCAGCAATTCCGTACAGTTCACCTCCTGCAGCTGAAAATGCCTTCATGAAGATTTCATCCATCTCTTTTTCCGGAATCGAATCTTTCACAATTCCCGCCCCTGCACGTGTATAATAGAGTCCATTCCTGCTGTATATGGTTCTGATGGCCAAAGCAAGATCCATGGAATTTTCAGAGACAATTCCGATAGCCCCTCCATACGGGCCCCTTTCATTGCTCTCTTCGCCCATTATATGCTCTATGGCTCTCTCCTTGGGGGCACCTGAGACAGTGCCCGCAGGAAATACTGCCTCCAGTATGCTGCTGTTCTTTACATCCTTCCTAAGGGCAGATTCTACAGTACTCACAATATGCATCACCGAAGCAAATCTCCTGACCTCCATCGATTTCACGACATTCACTGTTCCAAATTCCGAAACCTTTCCCAGATCATTTCTTGCAAGATCCACAAGCATCCTGTGCTCCATGAGTTCCTTCGGATCTTCAAGGAGATTTCTCTCTATTTCCATGTTCTCATGATCAAACTGTGATATCTTTCTCGTGCCTGCAATGGGCTCAATCATGGCCGCACTGCCATTCCTCGTTATGACATTTTCCGGAGAGCTTCCAATTGCTTCATAGGGGCCTATCCTGTAGTAGTAAACATACATGGATCTGTCGTTCTCGAGAAATGACATCATTCTTTCAACGGGATCTATACTGAGGGGGCCAAATTCCCTGGAAAGCACTACCTGAAGCATCTCCCCTTCCCTTATGAGCGATCTCATTTTCGATACTTTGGATTCAAAATCACGATCACCGGAAGAACTGGATGGGGGGGATGGGGTGAAACTGTTTTTCCTGATGTATGTTCCAGTCTCTGCTGTTTCCGGGACAAAAAATACAAGCGGTGGGTATTCTGAAATGTAATTGATGTTTCCAAATATGCTGTTGATATGGGAGAATGAAACGATTACTGGTATTTCACCATTAACATGATCCAGATCTTTCCCATTTGCTGATGTTATGGTATCACCTCCTGCGAAGAGTTTTTCCTCTCCCGTGAGCCTGTCATGATCCGTGAACCTGCAGAAATAAGCAAAGTTGCCTTTTCCTGAAGCGAGTTCATACATCCTGTCGGCAAGTGTTTTCAAGCAGATTCACCTCCCTGAAAAATTCCACCATCTTTTCTTCGCTCTTTTTTCCGGGCGTATATTCAAGCGAACTGCTCACATCTATGAACCCGGGGCTGTGAGGGATTATATCCTTCAGGTTGCCTGCATTGATCCCGCCTGCTACCCCTGTCGAATTATCAAGGAAAGGGGAGATCTGATGCATTTTCCCTGCGATCAGTGGTTTATATTCAAACAGGATAAGATCAGATGCCTGCTTCATTTCCATTATGAATTCATGAGTGGAATCAATCGGAATGACTGATATTGTTTTCTTTCCATGTTTTTTTACCAGATCAATCTCATCTGGGCCATGATTGAAGTGAAGCTGTATGTAATCCTCATCACCAACGGAACTGATGGCATCATTCAGGGATGTATGAACTGCAGCAACAGTATATCCGTATGACTTAAGCTGGGAAACCAGATCTGCAGTCCCCCTTCTTATGGATTTTTCTGAAAGGACAACTCCGAGAATAAATGCGCCAAGCCCTGCTGCCCTGATTCCATCCCTGAGATCTGTTATTCCGCATACCTTAACGGGCAACCGTATCAACCTCCGGCACTTTTCCCTTTGTGATCCTGGAAAGCTCTGAGAATGCCATTCCATTCTTCATGGATTTCAGCGCAATCCTGTATGAATCTTCAAGCGTATCAGCAACTCCATTAAGGAGAACGGCAGGTGCTGCATTAAGCGCAATGAAGGCTGAAGCATCCATGTTTTCTCCCTTTATTCCTGACAGCGTCAGGTTGAATATTGAATCACGGTCTTTTCCTTCAACGTTATCTTCTGCAATTCTTCTTCCTATGATCCGCCTTCCGTCCACCTCATGTTTCCTGACAGAATCGGAAACTTCCATGAGGGAAGATTCCGCAAATGGCGATATCTCGTCCATGCCGTCAAGGGATGTTATGGAGAAACCACTCACTGACCTGATCTTCATAACTCTGGCTAGCACTTCCTGAATATCCATGCTGGTGCTTCCCATTATTGCCTTTTTTGGATTAAGCGGGTTGGTGATGGGGCCCATTATGTTGAATATGGTTCTGTGGCCCAGTTTTTTCCGCACAGACGAAAAAGATCTGAATGAGCTGTTGTACTGTGGGGCAAGTATGAATACAAAATTCTCCTTCTGAAGCGTTTCCCTTATTTCTCCATCACTCATGGAAAAATCATAACCGCATGCCTCCATGAAGTCTGCACTTCCAAATTTTCCTGTGACGCTTCTGTTTCCGTGTTTTCCAATTTTAATTCCAAGGGAGGCACATATGATGGCAGAGGCAGTGCTGACATTTATCGTGCCCTTCCCGTCTCCACCCGTTCCCACTATATCGGTACAATTCCTGTAAGGGCTTATGGATGCCATTGACATTATTCCTGATGCAAATCCCTCAATTTCCTCCGGTGTTTCGCCTCTGATGTGGATTGAGGAAAGGAATGCTGCCCTCTGGCTGTCTGTTGCACCAGCTGAGGAAAGGAAATATGCGATTCTTTTCATGTCATTTCCATTCACGCGGTTTCCGTTGATTATTTCAAGCAGCCCCTCATCCATGGGTTTCACTCTCCAGCATTTTTATCTCGCTGTCGAAAGCAACTGTATCATTCTTCTCCATGGAATCTATCAATGCGGAACCCACAGCTATGCCATCAAACCCGACTTTCCTCAGATCCCTTATGATACCTGCGTTGTTTATGCCGAATCCCACTATGATCTCCCTTTCTCCGCATAGATTCCTTATCCTGCCGTACATGCTCTGGATGTCCAGGGGAACCCTGATTCCGGTAGAAGGCTGCAGGCCAAAATATATCCAGCTGTGCGTCAGGCTGAGAATTTCCTTTATCACACTATCGGGTGTCGTTGAATTGAAAAACGGAATCAATTCCAGACCATGAGAAGAAACGGTTGATGCAATGGATCTCCTCATGCTGTAATAATCCGTCAGGAGATCCGGGAGAATCATTCCATTGAATCCAGCATCCTTCATGGATGACATGAATCCATCCGCATCATTTTCAAAAAGGTTGCAGTATACCAGGGCATATGCTTTCTTTCCCGTTTCCCTTATGGTTTGAACAGTATCCTTCAGCAGTTCCATGGAAAACTCCTCCCGTGCTCTTCCATGTGTCTTCCTTATGACGGGGCCATCATAATAGGGATGTTCTGTCGGTATTCCCAGTTCCACGTATTCATAGTTCAGGGGCATGGTTCGATTCAGGAATTTATTGAACGTTTCTCCAGAAGGGTAGGGAAATGTGAAATAGAGTGCAAGTTTCATCTAATCACCAAAAATTGAAAGATCAAGCAGGCCATGCCCGCTGACATTCATGACAACTGTCTTTCCGGTGTTTTCCGGATTCTTGCAGTAATCTATTGCAGTGGCAATGGCATGAGCGGATTCTGGCGCAGGAACAATTCCCTGAGTTCTTGCAAATATCTGCATTGCCTCCCTGCTTTTTTCTTCCGTCACCTCATCCGTTCTGATTCTACCGCTGTTCACAAGCATTGAAAGTGCCGGGGCCGCACCATGATACCTGAGCCCTCCGGAATATATGGGTGGCGGGACATAATCTGCTCCAAGTGATATCATCTTGAGCTGGGGAAGTATGCCTGCAGTATCGATCAGGTCATATCTGTATTTTCCTTTGGAGAATTTGGGGACTTCAGAAGCTGCAGAGGCAATCATCTCAACATCAGTCTTCATGAAAGGGAACACGAAGCCTGAAAAATTGCTTCCTCCTCCAACGCATCCAATGAGCACATCAGGTTCCTCCCCCTCAATCTCCAGCTGTTTCTGAGCTTCCTGCCCGATAATGCTCTGGTATGTTATGACTGAGTTCTCCACGCTTCCCATAAGGTACCTTATGCCATTGTCCAGAGTGTACTGGACAGCCTCGCTTATGGCGATCCCAAGGGTTCCCGGGTGATCAGGCTCATTCTTCAGGATCTGCCTTCCATAGTGAGTCAGGCTGCTGGGGCTTGCAACGACGTCACCGCCATAAATCTCAATTATTCTTTTTCTCAGAGGTTTCTGCCTGAAACTAACGTTCACCATGAATATTTTGGATTTTATCCCATTCAGTGAAGCAGACAGTGCCGTGGCTGTACCCCACTGTCCTGCTCCAGTCTCGGTGGCTATTTCAGTTACGCCCTCCTGCGCAGCATAATAAGCCTGGGGAATTGCTGCATTGATCTTGTGGGAACCAGTTACTGTTGCCCCCTCGTACTTGTAAAAAATCTTTCCGGCAAAATTCAGGAATTTTTCAAGATTAGATGCACGTATAAGGGGTGTGGGCCTTCCAGCCTGTTCATACTGCCTGAGGACTTCCTCAGGTATATTCTCATATCTTCTGGAGGTGAATTCCTGTTTCAGCACTTCAGAGGGGAGAATCCTGTTGAGGAGATCAATGGAAGATCTTTCCGGATCATGATCCCTTGGGGGAGATAATGGCTCAGGGAGGTCGGGAATGATGTTGTACCATTGATCAGGGATTATATCTTTATTTTTAACACTATACACAGATAAAGGTATAAAATGATTGTATTTATACATTGATGCTTATTATCGCATCTGTTATTATTTTATACATTTATGGATGTAAACGGTTCCTCCCGCAAGCCTCTTTGTGGAAACGTTGCTGAATCCGGCATTTTCAAGCATTTCTATCATGGCAGTGGGAGATATGAATCTTTTCACTGAACCTGCAAGGTATGAATATGAATGGCTCCTGCTGGTCCTGTCAAGGAATTTGGGCATGAGCCTGTAGAAGTATGTCCTGAAAAGTGGTGCAATGAAACTGTTTCCCGGATCAAATATATCCATGTTGCAGAACACTCCTCCCGGTTCAAGGCACCTGTATGCTTCGAAGAAATAATTCTCGAGAGATTCCACATTTCTTGTCAAAAAGCACGATACAATCCTCTGGAAGGCCCCATCCTGGAATGGGATCGATTCTGCAGATGCAATATTGAAATTCACATTCTTCATGTTTCCGGGAAACATTTCCTGTGTTATATCGACAGCTTCTACCATGGAATCCGGATATCTTCTGATGATTTCCTCTATGGTCTTCCCTGAGCCTGCTCCAACATCCATTATTCTCATTCCGTGGCGGATATCCAGCATATCCACCACCATTCTTCTCCATCTCTTATCCATCCCGAAACTCATCAAAGAATCAAAAAAGTCGTAATTCCTGCTGATATCCTTGAAAACATCCCTCACCATGGCTTCTTTCTGGCCCAGGAAATCACCTCATTCTTGCAAACTGTGCATGGGGAACCCCTGCAATTGTTATGATATTCTCAGGATCAACCGCACCTTTTTTCACTGCCCTTTCCACGGATTTTTCGCCAACAAAATTACCTATGGTGCACATCTCTATGGCCTCATCCAGCATCCTGATCTTCACTGTGCTGTTTCCATAAAAATCCTCGGTTATGTTTATGTGGAGGCCATTTTCCGCGATGATCCTTCCCATGAGATCATGATCAGCAGCGCTGAGAACTATCTCTTCATTGATATGGACTATTTTCATGTTTATCGGATCCGGCAACATCACACCTCGTCTATGCATTTATCCATGGGCCTGTACAGGATGGTAGATGATATTGCCATTCTTATGGTTTTTTCTGCATCCTCCTTTTTCATGCCTCTTGTGATGGCCTCGTCAATAACATCTTTTTCAAATGGAGCAGCACCCTTCTTCATTGCTTTGAGATCCTTTATGATATAGAGTATTTCATCAATGCTTGTTCTCCTTGCAGTGCTTATTCCGGTTTCGAGTATGTCTATATCATAGCCATTCTTGTCTGAGGAAAGTTCCTTCAGGAAGGAATCCACGATGGTTTTGGCAACAATTGCATCCTCAAGGCTCACTGCGGTGGAGAGTCTTGCCCTTGCAGATGCCTCAGCGAGCCTTATGGTTGATTCAAGCTGCCTTGCAGTGATGGGGACAGGTGATCTCCCCTCCATCCTTCTTCCCGGAGGGTTTCTGGTTCTCACATATTCTTCCCTGAGATACTCAATGGCATCAGGAGTCAGTTTTGGTATGACATGGTTCTTGGAATATGCAACATACTTCCTGAGCATCTCTTTAGAGAATGGTGGTTCATAGACCCTTTCCTCCTCAGTCAGAACTGGTTCTTCTTCATTTCTCAATTCATAACTTCTGTATATTTCCCCCAGCCTGTGCGCATTCAGCACATGGCTTGCAAGCTCAGAGTCCCTCTTCTCATCCGGCCTGTCAACCATCTTGAATATGACATCGAATCTTGATATGAGCGGTGCAGGGAATTTAACCTGTTCCATGAGTTCTGCCGTTTCATCATACCTTCCCTTTTCAGGGTTTGCTGCAGCGAGTACAGAACACCTTGACTTGAGTGTAGCTATGATTCCGGCCTTTGAGACCGTGACTGTCTGCTGCTCCATGGCTTCGTGCATTGCAGCAGTATCCTTCACATCCATTTTATCAAGCTCATCTATTGCAACGAATCCATTGTCTGCAAGCACAAGGGCCCCTGCCTCAAGTGTCCATCTCCCCTCGCCGAACTCATCTCTGACTGCAGCAGCTGTGAGCCCTGCAGCACTTGAGCCTTTTCCAATTGCCAGTATTCCCCTCGGAGATATCTCAGACATGTATCTCAGAAGCTGGGATTTCGCAGTACCCGGATCACCCACCATCATTATGTGTATATCTCCCCTGATAGTCGTGCCATCCTTCATGGTCTTTCTGACTCCTCCAAACATCTGCAGAGCCAGTGTTTTCTTTATGTTTTCAAGTCCATATATGGTAGGTGCTATGGAAGCTGCAAGGTTTTCAAGGATTTTCGGATCCTTTGCCATGTCAAGAATTTCCCTTTCCTCTTCTGGTGAAATGACAACTTCATCCACTTCCTTGGTTGCCTTTCTGATGTTCAGGACATACAAGTGAGTGGTGAATTCAGTGAGTAGATTGCCTGCGAGCATCTTCTGCTCAGCCTTGATGATTCCATCAAGTGTTACCCTGTCTCCGGGAAATATTTTCCCTGCAATGTCATCTTCTATGATTGCACTGAGACGGAGCGGTTGGGCCCCTCCATTGATGTTTTCGGGTTCCTCCTGAATCTCGATCTTCTGGGTGTCGATGAATTTAGATTCATCAAGCCTGAGGGTGAATCTTGGTTTATTTTTTTCAACAGCGCCGCAGTCAGGATTCTCGCACCTGTCAGGCATCTCAAGCCTCCCCTTCTGCTGAAGGACAAATGAAACATGCCCACAGAATGAGCACATGAAAGCAGCATTGTATAGCCTTGGAACCACCTCTGCAGTTTTTCTCACGATTCCGGTTATGCTGAGAAGCCTTCCCACATTGATGCTTCTGAGGTTTCTTATATCGATCTTGATGTTCTCAGGCAAATCTACTATTCTTATATTGACTATGACGGAGTTCTTGGTTTTCCCGCCCAATGATATGGTGGGAGTCGAGATATAATCCCTTATGACATTAATTCCAGATTCTATGGTCTCTTCTGCATTTTGTACGATATAGAGGGAAAAATCAGAGCTGAATTCGTCCAAATCTTCATAGGAAACGTTGAGGCTTCTCACTTCAGGATAATGGGAACTCATCTCCGTAATTACATTGAAATAACCATATTTTTGAAAAAAATGTTCCCAGGATATTCTGATCTGTGATGGATCAAAACCTGAGCCGAGCATATCTTCACTCTCCACATCACTCATAAGCGTATATCCCCTATGAGTATATTTTAGTTTTCTGTTAGTACGATAAATAGTTGAGTTTAAGGTCTAACGGCAACCCATAATAAGTGTACAGTATGTGGAATTTATCAAAAATTCCTCAGATTATCATCTTTCCAGTCATACCGTACTGAATGCTTCCCAAATATTCTGAATTGTCATCGAAATTTTGGCCCATATCTGCAGGACTCTACGCATTCAATGAATATATTATCCAAAACATTTGAGAGATGGCAGGAAGGAATTTTTTAATATACTTCAACTCAATCAGGGAAACACTGCGGAGGTTGTCGAGTCAGGTCTAAGGCGATGGATTCAGGGTCCATTCCCGCAGGGGTTCGCCGGTTCGAATCCGGCCCTCCGCATTACCAGCAAAAAATCGAATAAGTATAATTTTAATATTCAAAGATAAGATAGACATGAATCTTTGTAGTATATTCTCTTAAGCTGAAAAACATAAACTCTATTAGGTTTTAAAAGTATATTAATGCAATGTTTGAACCAATTACCAGGAACATTTTCAGATGGGGAACCTTGGATGGAGAGACTGGAGTAATGATGTATTCTCATCTTCTTCTGAAGGAAGGGAAAGCAGTTCTGATCGATCCACTTGCCTTGCCAAAGCTTAACCAAATGATCAGGATCCTTGGAGAACCGGCAGGAGTGATTATGACCTGTTATCCACACCTCCGTGGATGTTCCATTATCTCAAAGCAATTGAATATTCCGCTGTTCATTCCAGATATCGGAAGCGTGAATGAAGATGAGAAACTCACCAATATGTTCATCGATCTATACGGCATGAAGCATGGAATTCCATACAACGAATCAACGAAACTTCCATTTGAAATCAAAGCTCATGTTATAGCAGGTAGGCATGAAATGGCTCTGCAGTTCGATGATTATTTAATCGTCGGGGACAGTGCATACGGATTAAACGGCAAGCTCAGCTTTTACCCAACCGGTATCTGGCCGGATGATGATGGAAGCAGGAGACGCGCCACTTCGGATGCATTGACCCCAATAATAAGAAAAACAGGAGCTACAGGGCTTCTTTCCGGGCACATGGAAGATATTCCGTCAGGTTTGCAGGAAAATCCTTAATTTTTCAAACGGTAATAATACATGCTTTCCTTTGCGAGAAACTTCTAAGAAAGAAGTTTCATCAAGTAAGAGGTAGCGAAAAATAGCAGAATATATATATATGAATCCTGTATAGATTGTTAATGCGTAAAATTACGTTGATTTTGGTTATTGTCCTGATGGCTATAGGCTTGATACCCATCGGCTTTGGTGGAATTGCTCATGATCACAACTTCTATAACTCTCATGAAATTGCAAGCGGATTTGCTTCAAATAATGTGACAAATCAGCTAATTGGTAAAAATAGTCTGAACAGCACTTATAATGCGGGATATCTAAAATACACTTTGGTTCTTAAGAATGACACGCTTTTGAGTGGAAATTATTTGAATATAGCAGATGGTTCCGATATTTCAACTCCTTATATGGTTGCTTTTGATTCATTGAATCGAAACCTGTACGTTACAGCAGTTTCATTCGTCTTAAATCAGCCTTATGTGTTAGTAATAAACGGTACAACAAACAGTGTCGTGAAAACCATAACTGTTGGCTCGAAACCAGTTGGTGTATCATTCGACTCATCCAACGGATATGTGTATGTTGTCAATTCAGGTTCCAATAATGTGTCCGTAATAAACGGTACAACAAACAGTGT
>JAKAPZ010000108.1 GCA_021822985.1 Thermoplasmata archaeon
CAGCTTGGACACAGTCCCGAATTCATATCAGTACCAGTGGGTAATGGAACAACTCTTGCCGGAATATTTTCCGGTTTTGAGAAGCTGTACCACACCGGGGAAATCAGCAGGCTGCCAAGGTTCATCGCATCCAGCACTTCAAACGGCAACCCAATAGTGGCTTCATGGAAAAAGAGGAGAAGGAAAGTTGTGGATCTGGATCCTTCACAGATAACTGAAACATCCGTGTCAGAGCCGCTAGTTTCATTTCGTTCCTACGATGGGCAGAAGGCTCTGGACTCAATTTACAGAAGTAATGGGGTTGCAACTTATGTCTCAGATTCAGAAATGGTTGACTATTCAAGAATTATAGAGAAGACCGAGAAACTTTCGGTTCTTCCCGCTTCAGCATCAGCAATGGCTGCTGCGGACAAGGTAATGAAAAAACTTGGTTACAGAGGGGAAGTGGTGGTTATACTCACAGGGAGGAATAGATCATGGATAACGCAGTAGTGCTTGCAGAGAAGGTTTTCAGTTCAACATACGGGAAGACTGCAAACGGGCTTGTGAGGTACAGCAAACGGTACAACATAACATCTGTCATAGATTCGAGATACGCCGGAAAGGATGCAGGACAGATACTGACTGGAAAGGCAAAGGGGATTCCTGTGATAAGTTCAGTGGAAGAGGGAAAATCACTTGGTTCAAAGGTTTTCATTGTTGGAATTGCCACGGATGGAGGTTACATTCCGGATGAATACAGGGGATACATAAGAGATGCAATACTCAGTGGCATGACCGTGGTCAGCGGCCTTCATGAGTTCATCAGCGATGATCCGGAGTTTTCAGCACTTTCAAGAAGTAACGGTACAGATATAATCGATGTAAGGAAGATGTTCAGGGACATGAAGATGCCATTCACCGGATCCATAAGAGAGGTGAAGGCAACAAAGATTGCGGTACTGGGTACAGACAGTGCAATAGGGAAGAGGACAACGTCAGTATTCCTGAACCAGGCAATGAATCAGTCTGGAAGGAAGTCAGTAATGATCGGCACAGGACAGACGTCATGGATGCAGGGGTTCCCGTATACTGTTGTTGTGGACTCCATGATCAATGATTTCATCCCGGGCAATCTGGAGTGGATCACCCACGAGGCATGGATTGCGGAGAAACCTGACTACATGTTCCTGGAGGGACAGGGGTCTGTGCTGCATCCGGCATATCCGGGAAGTTTCGAGATTATTGGAGCATGCAGGCCAGACGCAATAATACTCCAGCACGCCCCCAAGAGGAAAGCATTCGATGGCTTTGAGGAATTTCCAATACCGCCACTTGACAAATACATAAACATACTGGAAAACCTGTCAAACAGGAAGGTAATAGCAATATCAATAAACAGTGAAAATATGAATCACTCAGAGATAAAGGAATCAATAAGCTATCTTCAGGGGAAATATGGAATTCCGGTATTCAACCCACTGGAACCACTGGATTCAGTTGCAAGGGAACTGGCCTCTCGCTCCATGTAAGTGATTGATTGAAGTATACTGAAAGGGTGAGATGCTTTGATTCAATCAGGGTCAGACCCGGGAAGCATGGCGATGGATCTGTAAGGGGAAACATAACATTTGTAACCGGGGAAAATGAGGAGAGTTTTGAACTTATTTTCACATATTCGGACCAGGTGGAAGTTGATGAAAATGCAGCTGGAATGATGCTTGCAATGGCTGCAATAAACTTCACATATTTCACGGGAAAACTTGAACTGGATTTTCCGGTTTCTGATAATGATATTGAAATAATTGGAAAATATGTGAAAATAAACAACAGGGAGGTTTTTGTGAACAAGCTCTGCAGGAGGAGATACGAGTTTGTAAAGAAAGAATATCTTCCCACAGAAGCTGACATAACTGAGGAAAATGCAAACGGTGCAACTGATATCCTGGCGCCATTAAGAAAAGACAACGAAGGCTCTGTTCAATTCAGGCCGGGAAACAGTGTGGCAGTTCTATCATCTGGAGGCAAGGAAAGCCTTCTGACTTACGGTATGTTGAGAGAATCAGGGGCAGAAACTTATGCCTTCTTCTTCAATGAATCCGGCGGTCACTGGCTTACGGCAAAAACGTCTTATGAATACTATTCCAGCAATTTCAAAAATGTCAGGAAAGTCTGGTCAAACATAGACAGGTTCTACAGATGGGCACAGTTGAGATTGAAAATACTGGATTTCGCAGTTGTGAACAGAAGGGCAGATGATTACCCCATCCAGCTTTTCACATTTCCCGTATATGTGTTTTCATTCATTCCATTGCTGAAGGCTTATTCCATAAGCGGTCTTCTCCTGGGAGATGAACTGGATGATCCACGCGAGATGGAAGGTTACAGGGGAATAAAGCACTATTACGGTGTTTTTGATCAGACATGGGATTTCAACAGCATGACCTCGGAATACCTCCATTCAAAGGGAATAAACTCATCACTGTGGAGTGCAGTCTACCCGATTTTTGGTTCAATCGTTGAAAAGATGCTGATTCACAGGTACCATGATCTTTACCTGCTGCAGCGATCATGCCACTCATGCCATTACAGAAATGGAAAAATAATACCATGCGGTGAATGCACAAAATGTATGGGCATCTTGCTCTTCGTTAAATATGCAGGAGGAAAGGCAGGGGAAATAGGGTACAGTATTGAGGACGGGAGACTTATAATTGAAAAGGCTGAAAAGGTGAGAATGAGAATTGATCCGGATGAGATGGATTTCCTCAAACGGTCTCTTTCCGGCCAGGCAATTCCAGAAAATCTATCTCATGTTGAAGGCATTCATATCCTTCCATGGGAAAGCGAAAAATTCTCTCTCATTCCGGAAAATTTCAGGAAGAGTATCGGGGAAATAGTGGAAAAATATACAGCCGGAACATACGCATTGAAAGGGAATATATGGGAGAGATCCGGTTAAGGTGCAACAGTCAGAAAAACTCAGCTTCCATTGTTTTCATCTCGTCCTCGGTTGATGCTGTAGAGTAAAGGGTTAATGGCTCCAGATTTACCTGGATAAAGTTCAGACCCCAGTTGAATTTTGAAAGAACATACCCTGCCTGATCCCGGAAACCGGTGATATAAAGAGCAGAGGCCAGTGCCTCCACAGAGGAAAGCAACCCAATTTTTCCGTAGTTAACGGGATTTACAGCCAGCAATTTTGGAAGAAACCTTGCATAGGGACCGGTTATGCTGTCAAATCTTTCGTGTTTTTTCCATGATCCCTCTATGATACATATTCCCCTGTCTTTCATCAAACCAGAATCGGAGGGAAGAAGCATCTTTT
>JAKAPZ010000109.1 GCA_021822985.1 Thermoplasmata archaeon
TATCTTTAATGCGGTTCGTAGACCCATTGATCACAGACACGTTATTGGAATTTGAATTTGAAACGTAGATATATCCGTTTGAGGAATCGAATGCTGCACATACTGGAGTAGAACCGACTATGATAGTATCTTTAATGCGGTTCGTAGACCCATTGATCACAGACACGTTATTGGTATTTGAATTTGTAACGTAGATATATCCGTTTGAGGGATCGAATGCTATATTATTTGGGTTAGTGCCAACTGTGATTGTACTCAAAATGTGATTCGTAGATACATTGATAACGGACACTGCTTTTGAATAATGATTGGCAACATACAGATATCCGTTTGAGGAATCGAATGCCATACCATAAGGTCCGGAACTGACTGGGATCGAATCTATAACGCGGTTCGTAGACCCATTGATCACAGACACGTTATTGGAATTTGAATTTGCAACGTAGATATATCCGTTTGAGGGAACGAATGCCATATAATTTGGGCAGCAACCTACCGAGATCGAATCTATAACGCGGTTCGTGGACCCATTGATTACGGAAACGCTATTAGTCTTGTCATTACCAACGTACAGATATCCATTTGAAGAGTCAAATGCAACAGAGAATGGGCAAATTCCATTACGTTTGTTTACATAATTTCCATTCATGAGTGTATTGTTCAAAAGCACCAGGGTATGCTTTACATATCCTGCTTTACTATTATTTAGAACAGAAGAGGTGATGCTTCCACTCAATTTAAAATTCGGATTGTTGTGAATAAGTGCATGTTCATTGGCCACTGAAGATAGACTGTGAGAAATATCATTTGTATTTTGGATTTGGGAACCGGTTGACAATGCTGCTGAGGCCCCAAGAAACAATAACACCAAAAGGAATACTTTAAAAGTAAGTATTTTCATGCTTTAACATATATAAGAATATAATAAATAATTTTTGGTTAATAAATGCCTATTTTCCTGAATATCAGATGAAAATCGTTCACAGTTAAAATTGAATCTTATCAACCCCGTAATTATTTTATATTTTCCTTTAACTCTTCCCTAAAATAGAAAGATCGTCGTTTTCGGCTTTTCAATTTAATAAAATCGCATTTTGTGCCAAAGGTTTGCAGTGATGCAATATATGATCAGGGATTTTCATATGCCATGACCTGAAAAACCATTATCTCTCTCCATTCAGGAAAGTTTAGTCTGATGTGAATTTTTTGGATGCTTTCTTGCCTGTACGAACATGCTGGAGCGATTTTATACCTGACATTTAAGTGGCGAGTCCCTGGGATTATATATTATTCCGTCATCCTTTCTAACACAGGTGATTATAGTTCCTTTTCTGTCGGTACCAACTCCCTATCTCATACAACCCGTTCATTTCTTCAATCTCTCATAATACTTTTCAAAATCCCCTTTCCAGTTCCTGTCGGGATACTGATAGTCCTCATGCACAAGATATCTTGGCTTTGCTATGATCTCCCTTACCTCAAACTCCCTGAAGAATTCATGGCTGAAGCATGTTTTTACCACAAGTGCAGTATCGAGCCCCCTGAGTGTTCCTCCCGTGGAAATGATTTCTATCCCTGGTTGTATTTTTCCCGCATCCGTTGCCATTATGGCCGTCTCTATGGCGATCTTAGTGCCCGAACCAAATAGCTCAAGGGTAGAATCTATCATACCTTCCATGGTATTGACTGTCCAATCTATCCTTGACGGGGGAACAAAAGGCCTTGTACCCTGCACTATGGCTACTCCCTCTTTCTCAAGGATCTTCCTCGTTCCCTCATACTCCTCCGTATTGATGCCTATAGGAATCCTTCCCTTTGGACTTGCAGTTGTGGAAGGGTAATGTGTAACCACGGTAATCTTCAAGCCTGATCCGCGGTATATTTCCAATGCCTTCAATGCACTGAGACCCGTCTCAGAAGCAATCACTATGTCTCTGATGCCTCTCTCTATGGCCCTCTGCCTTGACAGCTTGAGAAGATTGGCCGTGTTGGCTTCACCTGAATATCTGAAGTAGGTGATACCCGTCTGCAGATCCGGACTCTCAGGAATTTTCCTGATATCTTCTGAATCTTTCATTCTTCCATCACCGCTTCAATCTTTTTCCTGGAATGAAATACATCATTTCTCATCATTATTTACTCCACCTCATAATCAAAACCATGGAGAAAGGTACTATTATGGCATCCAGTGCTACATTGAAGATCGAAAATGGATTGGGGATTATTGTCAGGAATCTGTAAACTCCAAGAGTTGCTCCGATTGCCGGAATTACAGTTCCTGCATAGGGTGCATATCTGTATCCTGACAGGATGAATACTGATATTACGAGATAGAAAATTCCGAATAAGGCAACAATCAGAGTGGGAAGATTATGTCCATATACGAAAAGTTGAGAAACGTGTGTGAAAAAAGAGATAATGAGAAGTGTCGATGGTATAAGGCGAACAACATCACTTTTGTTCTCTTCCCGTGATTTCATTTTCATTCCCCCTAATTCTCTCAATCTCCTTCAATTGCTTTGAAAGCATCTTTTTTTCAGTAATGAGATTATAATGAAGCAACTTTTATGAATGCTATGGATCATAATAGAATCAGGAAAATCATAATAAGGTTTTCTCTCGTTTTAAAAATATAGAAAAATAGTTTTTCAACGAATGTTACTTCTTCCCCATAACTGTTACCGTCACTCCAAATGCAGCCACTGTCACGACTATTCCGATTAACCCGTATAATTCGGTTGAATCAAAGATTCGCTCTCCCTGAGTTTTAATATTATTTAAAGAAGCAAATGCTCCTATCATGGCTGAAGATATGGAATACTTTACAATTTGGATAATGATCAGTTAAGATTATAAATTACGGCTATTGTGTGTCGAATGGATAGTTTGCATATCCTGAAGTGGTTGAGGCCCCGTAGTTATCCTTTTTTTTAATTCAGCATAATATTATGTCCTTTTCTGAAGAAAATGATTCCATATGAACCCGGGCCCCGGAGTTTTTCCCGGTATCTTCGTCTGTTGGATAATAATCGCACTTTCAGTGTTTTGATCGTATTGATAGATATTCATGCTTGCCATAAACATTGTTAACTATTCCCGATAATCCCATCCAGAAGGATTGGATCTGCGCACTGATTTATCGGTTATATTCATTCAGGAACTTCTTCATTACTGGCCCCATTCTCCTGTAATGAGTTATGGCCTAAAATCGGAAGTTTTGCAGGATTCTTTCCTTTTGCAGTAAATGACAAATATATTGAATATTTCCTGAAAGCAAGGCAATAGATCGGA
>JAKAPZ010000110.1 GCA_021822985.1 Thermoplasmata archaeon
AATTCAGGCGATTCCCAGAGGCAGACTCTGGCAGGTTCAGGAGTTACGGAATTGAAGTGCCCTGGATGCGGGGCCCCAATAAAGCCACAGCAGGGTGAAACAGTGATGACCTGCGAATATTGCGGAAGCAGTGTCAGCCTTGGCAACCTTGGATGGCAGAATGTTTCCAAACATTCAATGCTTTCCATAACCATAGATGACGGCGAAAAATTGAAACTCATCGTGAGGAAGCACATGGATCATGGGCTTATGGAAAGACATGCTTTTGAGGAATCAAAGGAAGAGAGTTCAGAACTGTCCTATGTACCATACTGGATAGTTCCGGTAAGCGCCACATCCAGTTATAAATATCTGGACATGGCTGCGGAAATGGGAAATCTTGCAATGGATGCTGCAATGATGGGAGCAGCTGAGGAAATGGGAGGAAGAAGCAACGGAATGGGTTCAGGAATGATGGATGGAATGTTCATTGGCGGAATGATGGGTGGAGGTATGATGGGAGGAAATAACGCCATCAGGGGAGGCACATTCTCACACAATTATGACTGCCCGGTTGTTTCCATAAAGGGAAGAGAGCACCTTCAGCCTATCTCATACACTTTCGATCTTGAACACAGGAGCCAGTTTGACAGATCCAAAATAATGAACAGCATAAAGATACTGAATGGAGACATTGACGAGAGCACTGCAAAGAACATGGCCCAGTCCTTCACAAATCAGGAACAGGAAAAATTGATCAGGGAAAAGCATCACCACATCCAGTCCCTGAACACACAGAGCCAGCCCGGAACCCCTGAACTATTGCATGTGCCTGTATGGATTTCCAAATATTCTGGCAAGAAAAAATCATTCACTATTGTGGTTGATGCTTCCAACGGCAATGTGATCAAATCAGAAGAAGTGAAACATTAGAAAATTCATTTTTTCTTTTATTTTTAAACTAAATATGTTTAGATAGTATTTGTTTATGTATACATCATATGGCCCGAACTGTCATGAAAATCCCACCATCTCTGTGCCTGAAATGCAGGGGAGCATCTATGCTCTGCGGACTTTCGTACTGCCCCATTCAGGTCAGGCTTTCCGTTAAATCAAAATCAGATCAATTCAGGGGAAACTCATTCTCTGGATCCTCACCACCCGGAATATTTGTTGGAAGATACGGATATCCCAATATCAGGATGTATCCTTCTGCCCCACCTGAGCATGGCGATACGGGTAAATATGAGAATCCATCTGAATGGATCAACATGCCCATGGAACAATTTCTTGCCATGAGGCTGTCAATGGCCAGAGGAAGTGTTTCATTTAAGGTGTCGGATGCAGTTTCTCCGGAAAGACTTTACCAGGAAATTCAGGCAATGGCATTATCCGGAAAATCAGTGGATATAGAGATGGATTTTGAGAAACCGCTCGCAGGTGGAGATGCGCTTCTGGATGAACATGTACCCCCAATGGGCCCCTCGGCTCCATTGAAGAAGATCAACATAGGGAATTCAGCACCAAAAAGGAGTGTGGACAGGGTACACAGCGATACAGACATGAAGGCAATGGACGCAATGGAATATCTGTTTAAGTCCGGAGTGGATGTATATGAAATATCAAAGATACTCAGCGTGGGGGCCATAGGCACTGGCAATGCAAGAAAAGCAGTTCCCACCAGATGGTCAATCACTGCTGCGGACAAGAACGTTTCGGACATCATAGTTGAAAAGGTCAAGGATCTTCCCCAGATAGACAAGTATTACGCATATGTGAGGAAGACTCCGGGAAATCTCTTCATGGGAATACTTGTTCCATGGGTATGGATATATGAGTGGGGTGAGGCATGGTTTCCGGGAAGCACATGGAATCAGTGGAGCCATGAACCATACGTTGAGATCGACAATGAGGACTATTACGGAAGGAAGACGTATCCGGACATAGGCGGATGTTACTATTCCACAAGACTTGCAGTCGCTGAAAAATTCATGGAGATGAAGAGAAGCGGAGGGGCCATCACATGGAGGGAAATATATCCCGGGTTCAACCTTCCTGTTGGCGTGTGGTATGTGAGGGAGAACATGAGGGAACTGTTCAGCATTAAGCCTGAGATCTTTGAAACGCTTGAGGACGCTCTGAATTATATATCGCAGTTCATGGTTGTAAATCCTGACAAATGGAAGGAAAACTCAAAGGTGATACCTGCCCTGAGGTATGACAACCTTTATAGGTTCATGTGATCAAATGAAAATTATAGAATATACTGCTTCAACAGCACTAGGAAAATCTGGAATGAAGGAGTTAAACTACACATTAAATCCGTATTCAGGGTGTTTCCATGGTTGCGTGTACTGTTTTGCCATCAATATGACAGGAAAAAAAGATGCTGCTGAAAACTGGGGAGAAGTTGTCTATGTGAAAACCAATCTAATTGAACTTCTCAGAAAGGAGATAATAGGAAAGAAACGTGGAATGGTTGGCATTTCCAGCATAACTGATCCATATCAGGCAGCAGAATCGAAATACAGGATCACAAGGAATGCTGCTGAAATTTTGCTCAGGAATGGCTTCAGGGTAACTGTCCAGACAAAATCTCCCCTTGTTGCAAGGGATATAGATGTTTTTTCAAGATACAGAACCACATGCGATGTAGGAATTACTATAACCACCATGGACAGGGATGTGGCCCTCACCATAGAGCCGCATGCACCATCTCCTGAATCAAGGGCAGGAGCGTTGAGGAAACTTGCAGATGAACATGTGAAAATATGGATATTCGCGGGCCCTATCATAAGGGGAATTAATGATTCGCAGGACAGTATAGAAAAAATTTTCAATATCGCTTCCAGTACAGGTGCAAGGATAATCTATGACACATATGCCCCATATGGCGGAGCTTCAGCCCTTATGCATAAGACTGTGAATAAGGAAGGTCACCCCAATACATATTATACGGATAAAGCCTGGGCGGCAGGGATCAGGAATATATTTGAAAAGTTCAGCAGCCGGTATTCCGTAAGGGTAAACACCGAAGGGGAGGAATGGCTGGCAGAATACCAGACCGATTTCAGAACTTTCTAATGAACATTTAAACAGATCAAAATTAAGATAACAATTTAAGCCTAAGACACATGATATTTCATGGCTATTAGAACCTTCAATCCATATTCTGAAAAACAGTTAAAAAGTTATGAAGAGGACAGTGAAGAAAAAGTCAGGAATATTTTCAAATCAGTTCAATTGGAACAGGAAACATGGAAAAAAAGCATTGA
>JAKAPZ010000024.1 GCA_021822985.1 Thermoplasmata archaeon
TTTCACCCGTAATTGTTTACGATATTTACTGTCATTGCAGGGACTTCTCTCGGCGTTTCAATGGCCGCACCGCCGGGGCCAATAACAGCAATGATTGTCGACAGGGCAAGAGCATCCGTTAAAAAAGGTATGCTTGTTGGCCTCGGTGCAATGACTGCAGATTTTATGCTCATGATTTTCGTACTATACCTGAGAAATTCAGTGAATTTTTCTTTCTTTTACGATGAACTCTATGGAATCGGAGGGGCCTATTTCATCATACTTGGAGTTTCAATTCTCCGGAATCTGCCTGAAGCAGGCATTGATCAGAAAATGAAAAATGAACAGAGCTATTATGGTTACATCAGGGGTTTTGCTACGGGCATCATGAATCCCCTGCAGATTGGATGGTGGTTGACCGCGGGAATCAGTGTGATCAATAGCGAGGGCGTAGCACCCTTTTATTTTTTTTATCCGGGAATAACACTTTATCTCATAGTATTCAGCATTATTGTAAAAAAATCGTATCTGAAATGGGGAATAAAGTTTGAAATGGCAGCAAGCCTCTTCAGTGTAGGAATACTCTTTATTTTCGGCATCTATTTTTTCCTGATCCTTGCAATGAATCTTAATCTGGTTTCTTTAGTGTATATAAACTGAAAAAAATTATTTCATAAACCTTTAATATTAACATCTTATTTCTAATAAGATATTATGTCACTGAATATTTCAGATTTAAGGTACGGCGAAGAACTCCTTAAAACAGGCTTTGCCAAGATGACCAAAGGAGGAGTTATAATGGATGTAACCAACGCCGAACAGGCAAGGATAGCAGAAACCTCTGGAGCAGTGGCTGTAATGGCTCTTGAGAGAGTTCCTGCAGATATAAGGGCCCAGGGCGGTGTTGCAAGAATGACTGATCCTGCAAAGATCAAGGAGATCATTGATGCAGTAACCATTCCTGTTATGGCAAAGGTTAGAATAGGGCACACAGTTGAAGCACTCGTTCTTGAAGCAGTGGGAGTTGATATGCTTGATGAAAGCGAAGTTCTCACACAGGCTGATCCATACTTCCATATAAACAAAAAACAGTTAAAGATTCCCACAGTTTGCGGTGCAAGAAACGTTTCTGAGGCAGTCAGGAGAATATTTGAAGGAGCTGCAATGATCAGAACAAAAGGTGAGGCTGGAACTGGAAACGTTGTGGAGGCTGTTAGGCATATACAGATGGTAAAGGAATCAATTAAGCTCATAAAATCAATGAGTAACGGAGATATGGCAAAGATTGCTGCTGCAATGTCAGACCCTTACACTAAGTTGAGGGTAGATGTGATTGGCGGACTTTACAGTAAGGATGTTCCTGCAGGCGGATCAGACGTATACTACGGAATGGATATAGGAAAGATAGCTGAAGAGATGCTTTCAATCATCAAAGACATAAAAAGAATGGGAAGACTGCCAGTGGTCAACTTTGCCGCTGGAGGCGTTTCGACACCTGCGGATGCTGCTCTCATGATGAAAATGGGAATGGATGGTGTGTTCGTAGGAAGCGGAATATTCAAGTCACCAGACCCAATAAAGATGGCCAAAGCAATGGTGGATTCTGTTGAAAACTTTGAGGATTACAGGCTCGTAGGAAATGTGTCTTCAAACCTGCCTTCTATGGAAGGAATTGATATAGCAGATCTTCCGAAAGAACAGAGGATGTCTGAAAGAGGAATATGAATTAGAATCTAAATGCCAACATTCCCCTCACTTGAATATATTTTAATTTCAGCCTTTGTGCTATTAATTCTTTTTCTTTGCTCCTACTTTATCGGTATTCTTGATCTGAAAGGCACCACTGCTGCAGTCATATTTGGAGGCATCGTTATCTTTCTGGATACAATGTCATGGCTTGCAATTCTTGTCGTATTCCTTATGGCTTCATATTTCGCAACAAGATACAGGTTTGATTATAAAAAATCTGCCAACACCAGTGAAGGAGTAGACGGAAAAAGACATTTCAGCAATGTTTTCTATGCGGGGATGATGGCGCTATTTATAGCTTTTGCAAATTTTATCAATCCCTCGCCATACCACTATTTTATTCTTTTTTCTGCCGCCATTTCATCCATAACTGCTGATACATTTGGATCTGAAATTGGCGTGGTGGATCCCAATACATATCTCATAACCACATTCAAAAGAGTCAAGACGGGAACAAATGGAGGAATATCAATCCTTGGTGAATTTGCCACGCTTCTGGGTGCTCTTGTCATAGGAGTGACATATGTGCTACTTTCATCCTCACACAATTTGGTGGCAGGTTTGGTAGGCGTTACAATGGCAGGATTTGCTGCAGCCCATGTTGACTCTATTCTTGGTGCAACACTTGAGAACAGAAACATTTTGAACAAGGGGCAGGTGAATTTTCTTGCTTCACTTTCCTCAGTCCTTATAGCCATCCCATTCTTTGTGTTCTTTTGAAATAGAAAAAATCACAATGATTTCAACAAGAAATATTCTCTCTCGATCGAAAGGGCATTTCTGATGTCCTTAAGCCTGTTTCTTCTTATAAGATTGAGTCCAGGATTTCCAAGTTTTTTTATGTAATCTGAAGCCTTTTCCAGGAAATCTTCCCCTTCCATTATGATATCACAGTTGCTTTTCTCCTCTGCTTCTCCATTCTTAAAGAATGAATATTTCAGGGCTGAAATTGAGAAACCCATGACCGGTTCATAATTGCCTGAAACCTCCAGAAGAGTTCCTTTTTTTGCAATGATCACATCAGAGAGAAGTGCAAGTTCTACCCCAAGATCTTCAGCGTTGCCATTGACTATAGAAATGACCGGCTTATCCATTGTTGAAAGGAAAGATGCGGTTGCAGATGTGAGCTCAAGATATGTTCTGATTGTGGAATTGCTCAAATCCCTGACTCCCTTGAAGAAAGTATCATTTGTGCCAGTGATCACAAGAGACCTGACCTTTTCATCTGTGATTGCAAGTGTAATGGCCCTGAGAAATTCATCAAAAAAGTTCATGGTGACCTTGCCATCATCTCCCGTAAGCATGGCAATTACGCCGATCCCATCTTCCTGCCAGAAGCTGATTTCCTTGAAACCAACAACTTTTGGTGCCTTACTCATAGTAATATGCCAGCCTGTAGATTCTTATTCCAATACCGACAATTATGAGAAGTGCCCCAAGGCCGATTCCAAATACTGCTTCCTGGACAAGATTCAGAGGATTTGCCTGTATCATGAGCCAGAGTATCTCTGCAGATATTATGAAGAGAATTGAAACCAGAGCCTTTGCTGTTCTGATGCTCACGGTTATTCCCTTAGTTTTTTGTGTCTCTATCCTTGCAAGGTTGGCATAATCAGCAGATTTTACAGTTCCGAAGGCCGCAAATATCGTGGCTGAACCGAATATTCCCAGTTCTGACATGTTGCCCGTGTTTATTCCATGAAGTATTGATGAGAATTGCATTGCCATCTCAAATATTCCAATAATCAACAGTATCATGAATATTCCGAATGAGGCTGAAATCTTGCTTATGGAAGGAGTGAATGCGCCTTTCTTGTAGAAATGCCCAAGCAGAAGGAAGAATGCAATGACAATGACGAAGGGGGGCAGCAGGACGTAGGTGACATCGGTGGTACTGATAGGTATTCCTGGAGCAAGAACTCCCCATGCGGAGAGAACTATGAGGTAGATTATTGCTATGACACCGAAAGCTGTGAAAATGGATCTTGAGAGGGGGTGAAGATTCTTGGATCTGTCAATGAATGGTACAAGAAGGAAATATATCAGTGGAAGCCCGCCAAACCATATGGAAGCTGCAAGTGCAGAATATCCTCCAAAGACATTGAACATCTTGAAATCGACTGCTTTGTACACAAACAGAAGGAACCACGGTGGATAGGGTGGCACATATGAAGCAAGTGGTGATGATGGGGCCACCTGTGGAAAGGGATCGAATATTGCAGGAACACCCATGTTCAATGCCCTAAGGGCATCAACTGCTGAAGGAAGAAGAATGAATATTCCAAAGGAAAACGCTCCAAGCTGCATCATGAAAAGAAGGTTATAAGGGAACCACGATTTGTGTTCCGGCTTATCCTTTTCTATTGCAGGAGCAGTATAGTTAACTGACCTCTGGCTTGGCATGATTCCATTTGCTTCTGCAAGATAGAAGTGGAAGCCAAAAAGGGCCCCTACAAGTGCTGCCAGTATGACATGCCAGCCAAGCATTCTTATGAATAGTGAAGTGTTTGTTCCGTTTCCAAACAGTATGTACTCTGAAATGTTTCCAAGTACAGGAACAGACAATGCTATTCCTCTTCCCACATCAGTAGCATCTGCTGAAAGCACATCGCCGGTCATTGAGTATCCGAAGTAACCTACTCCAATGGTGAGTGCAAGAAGAATCAGGCCCGTTATCCACTGAAGTTCTCTTGGCCTCTTATATGCCCCGGAGAAGTAATTCCTGAACATGTGGATATAAATCAGAACTATCATTGCATATGCGCCGTAAAGATGCGTGGTGAGAATAAGCTCACCATATGGTACACTATTTAGTATGTACTCAGTGGTGTTGTATGCATTTCCCGGATTATAATAAAGGAGAAGCAGCAAACCCGTGACCACCTGATAGACGAATGCCATGGATGTAACGGCGCCAGTCCAGTACCAGAATCCTCCCTTTTTCCTCATATAGTCAGGAACAGTGGCAAGGGGAAGTTCATTTATCTTAAGCGGATCTTCCCCAAGGACGTTTCTAATTATATTTTTAACGTTGAATGAAGGTTTTTTTACCATTTTATCTCCTCACGCAGATGACATATTTATCAAGGTTGTCTTCTTCAGATTGGTTATACCATTTCCTCCGGACAGATCAGATGAATGCCCGAAAACTGCTGGACCAACCAGCTTCTTTGCAAAAACAGAGTCGGATATGCTGTCGTATGAAAGAACCACGTTAGGGAGTGGCTTGTAAGTAGGATGGGTGATGACAGATGCTCCCTTGAATGGATCATATGTGCTTCCATGGCAGTTGCAGTGTATTACCCCATATTTCTTGTTTTCACTGTTCAGAGATGTCTGAACATTGGGAGGAAGCTGCGACAATGAGTTTGGCGGATAATAATGAATTATAGGAGGAATGCATCCAAGATGCTGGCAGATAGCACTGAATGATACAAGTGACTGATTGGGCCCTACACCGGGAGGAGATGTGAAAGTCTGCCCGGTTGCTTCAATCAGTACAGAAGATGATGGAACAGGATTGGGAAACTTGACAAGGAAATTTGGCTCATCCGAAAGTGGATAATAATATACCCATACCTGAGCACTCATTTCCGGAAATGCTGATACCTTAAGAGGGACTGGTGCTGAATTTGGGGTCGAGGGATCATTCCAGTAAAGCATGGTTTCAGGAAAACCGTTAAGCCCAACGGCAGGCGTTATAATATTTTGAATTGCCCCTTTTCCAACGCCTCCAACGGCAGCGACTGCAGAAAGACCAATGAGTGCTTTTAAAAATCCCCTTCTAGATTGATTAACATCTTCACCCATATCAGGTAAATACAATGTGGTTTAAAATAATTTTCAAATATGTGCTTTTTCAATGATTTTTAATCGGGAATGACATTCAAAATTTCCGGGAAATAATGTTATTTTTTTGTGAACAGGAATATATATTCATGCTTGAACAAATAGTAACCCCCTGCAAGTGACCTGTAACGCCAAAGCTCTTCACTTCCCCTCTTTCCCTTGGTTCCTTCATAATTCTTGACTATGATGCTCTTAAGATAAAATCCTTTTTTCAAAATCTCATTCATTGACAGAAATCCCAGTGGAATCCATCTTCCATTCTCATACTTATCGCCTATTACCAGTGCGAGATGACCATCCTCTGACATCACCTTATTGCATTTCTCTGCTATCACGCCTATCTTTTCAAGAAATATGTCCTGATCCGGGCAGATGGAAAGGTCCCCCTCCGTTTCACTGAATTTGATAATGTCATGATATGGAGGATGAAGTATTGCAAGTTTTATTTTCCTGCACCCCGCATTTTCAAGCAGTTTTTCATAATCAATCATGGAACTGTCTCCATTGTGGAGGGATATCTTCACATTATCCATCTTTTCTTCACGAATTGCCTCCAATTTCGCATTTGCAGAAGAAAGGATTGTGGGATTGAGATCAATGCCTATGGCATTTCTTTCCATCCTGTAAGCCTCAATCGCACTTGTACCGCTTCCCACAAAAGGATCGAGGATCCAGTCGCCCTTCCTGGTGTACCTGAGCATTAACTGATGTGGAATCTGAGGGACGAAATTCCCCCAGTAAGAAGCATCATGCCCTTTTGTCCTGTCACGCCTTTCCATGATCCAGAGGCTGTCTGTAATAATTTCATCATAATCCTTCCATCTTGCAAGATTCAGGTCATTGATCCTGTTATTTTTGATTTTATTGATTGAATCAAGGGCCTTTCTGGCATAATGATCAACTCGTTCAGAACTCCTTGCACCGATGCTGTGCTCGAGGTTGTCTACAAGCGTCATATTGATGTCCTGATGTGCTTCAAGAGCAATCGAAAGAACTTCACCCAAAATATTTTTCTTTTCAAAAACATCCGGTGAGTGAAGGGCTATTTCTATTTTTTCAGAGATTTTTTCAGAATCAGACGACATCGCAACACCACATCAATCAATGGAAATATTTATGCATGATCCTCTTCCTCTATCCAGTCCATCAGTTCTCCCTTTCTGGAAGAATTCTCAATCCGCTCAGGAACCTTCTCAGGGCCTTTCAGGCCGCCGAGCTGTTCCATGTTCTTTATGACAGGAAGTACCCTGTGTTTCATTGTGCCTATAATTTCATTGTAAGTCTTCACTGTGGTGTCAATACTCCTGCCCATTGATTCCATTTTCTGGAACATGCCAATAATTCTCTCATTCAGGTTCTCAGCACTTCTCAGGATGTCGAAAGCATTGTCCATGGATTTTCTCTCCCTCCATACCGAGTTTACGATTCTCATAAGTGCCATGAGCATTATGGGAGACGAAATTATGATGCCATTTTTCATTGAATATTCCATTATATCATGATCCTCTGTCATTGCTGCAGAAAGCATTGATTCTGCCGGAAGATACATCACGACAAAATCAGCAGAACTGTCCATCTTTGTGCTGTATTCTCTTGCAGCAAGTTTCCTTATGTGCGTCCTGATATCGGAAGCAAACTGCGATATGAGTTCTTTTTTCAGTTTCTGGTCAGACGTCTCTATGAATTCCAGATAACTGGAAAAAGGGGCCTTTGAATCCAGTATGATCTTCCTGTCTCCGGGAAGGTTTATGATCATGTCCGGCCTTTCTCCCGTATTCATGACAAACTGCTCGTTGAAATCGATATGCTCAACCATTCCTGCAATTTCTACAATTCTCCTCATGGACATTTCTCCCCATTTCCCCCTCTCCTGAGGATTTCTCAAAATCTCACTGAGAAATCTTGTCTCGTCCTTGACCTTTGAACTTAATTCCATGAGTGAGGAGATGACTTCCCTGAGGCCCCCATACTCTTCCTTCCTGTTTATTTCAAGATCGCGAATCTTTTTGGAATAATCGTCAACCAGTTCCCTCATCGGTTTAAGAATTCCGCTTATCTCTTCAGATTTCCTTTCCATGACTGTTTCTGTGTTAGATGCAACGACCCGGGCCATGAATTCGGAGATGCTGTGTGACTGTGAACTTGTCTCGTTAATGACTTCCATTGCAATGGTTTTTATCTCGTTTTTGCTAAGTCCTGCAGAAATTTTTCTCTTTTTGTTCAAAATCAGGTATACAATTGTTACCAGTGCTGATCCAGAACCAAAACCCAGTACAAAATATACCAAAGAAAGCATTATATTACATTGCTTTTATGAATATAGATTTTTCCAGACAATTATTGTTTTTATCATAGGTACCCTTACATGTAAGCTTTTATATTAATAATACCACAGATATTAATTGTTTATGGTAGTTTACAGCCCTGATCTTCTGTTCATAGAAATGACTAAAGCATGCGATTACTCATGCTTGCATTGCAGGGCCTCATCCATAAGATTTCCTTCCAGAACGGATCTTGGAATGAAGGATATCAATGAGATTATAAGTAGCATAGGAAAATTGTCTGAACTCACGGGGAGGCCCCCCCATGTTATACTCACAGGAGGAGATCCTTTGATGAGCCCATCCTTCAGGGATACCGTATCTGCTCTGCATGATTCTTCAGTTGGTTTTTCAGTGAGTCCTGCAGTCACGGAGAAACTGAATACAGACATGCTTTCCTTCCTCATGGATAAGGGAATGAACTCCATGTCCATTTCCCTTGACGGGCAACCTGAAATTCATGATGAGATCAGAAAGTGTAATGGCCTGTTTCGTGAAACCCTTTTCTCAATGAGCACGATCAAGGACTTTGGTATCAAACTCCAGATCAACAGCACTGTCATGAGAAGGAATTTGATGGATTTTCCATTCATCCTGAAAATATTGAGAGAATACCAGATCAGGACATGGGAAGTCTTTTTCCTTATCGGCACTGGAAGAGGAAAGGGTGAAAAACCTATCTTAAACATTGAAAGTGAAGATTTTCTAAAGTACCTTCTGCATGTTGAGGCATCGGGAACTGCAGTCAGGACTGTTGAAGCTCCAGAATACAGGAGAATAAAACAGATGGCAATGGAAGGCGCCACAATGACAGGGGGCGGGATTTTCAGGGAACTCATAAAGAGAAGTGAAGAAATCAACGTGACAGGACTGTTGAGATCCCAGATATTTCCCACAAATGGAAGGAAGATCAGGACTGCTTTCGTTTCATCAAATGGGGATGTAAGTGTGTCAGGCCTTTTCAACCTTAAGCTTGGCAATATCAGGGAAGATCCGCTTCAAAATGTGCTTGAAAATAACGAAATCCTGATGAATATTGAAAGTGGAGACATGTTCCATGGAAAATGTGGCAGGTGCAGATACAGGAAAATCTGTGGAGGATCAAGGGCAAGGGCATTTGCTGAAAAGAATGATTATCTTGAATCTGACAGCCTCTGTGCATATTCTCCTGAAATAAATGAGGATGTAATAGCAGCATAGGCTTTTGCCCAGTTTTTAGCAATTCTTATCCAAATATCTTTAAATACAGATTTGTTATTATTATATATAAAGTCATCAATATTCAATAGTTCCACGTTCAAGCTTTTATCCAGACGTGGGATCTCTGTTGTTTCTGTAAATCAGTTCTTCAGGGTTTTTTCCCGATCACAGCTTTGGGTATTTCTCCCTTTATACCTGTTTCTGCAGAGAAATGTTCCATACATTACCATAGGGATACTTTTCTTCCTGATGGCAATTCTTTCCCTCCCCATCACGCTCTTCGGCGGACGTTTTATTGACAGGAATGGGGCTAAAAAAGCCATAATCATATGCAACGCATTGCTTTCTACAATCCTGATCCTGCTATTTTTGTCAGTGTTTTACAACGAGAATCTGTATTACATATATTTTATCCTGATCTGCTCGGAACCCTTCATGAACATAATAGGTTCAGCAGATAATGTAATTGTGTCCCAGTATTCCTCATCTTCACAGAGGACGGCTGCTTTCAGTGTGGTCAGGATATTTCAGAATGCAGGTTTTTCCATTGGCCCCGCAATTGGAGGTTTTATCGCATCTACTTCCTACAGCTATGTCTTTCTTATAGCTGCAGCTTTCTCGTTCGTTGAACTGATAATATACCTTCTTTACCTTGAGGAGACCAGAATTTCAGAAAATGAGCAAAATGGAAAAACTCAGGGTAAATTCTACGACGCCTTCAGAAACAGAAATTTTTTCATGCTGTCCGCACTGATAGCCCTGTTTTTTATCATAATGGGACAGTGGGGAACAACGCTCACCTTATTCTGGAAAGGATATGATTCAATGACAAACGTTCAGGTAGGGTTTCTATATTCTGTAAACGGAATAGTCGTCACGGTTGGACAGATACCAACCAACAGGCTTGTTGGTAAAATGAACGATATTTTAAGGATAAATCTTGGGTATCTTCTGTACCTTGGGTCATTTTCGGTTCTTCCTTTTTTTACCGGTTTTCCATTTCTCGTTGTGGATACCGTGTTCATCACTCTGGGTGAAAATGTCATAACCCCGTCCATTAACGCCATTATAAGCAGAGCTTCTCCACCCGAAACCAGAGGACAGTATTTCACTTCATTCCAGGTATTAACAGGATTGGTAGGCCCCTCAGCTCCAGTTTTTGGAACACTTTTCCTGACCATTTTCAGCAGCGATATGGGGATGATTTGGTACCCATTCACCATAATTGGCACAATTCTATTCATCTCTTTCGTTCCGATCTGGAAAAAGATAAAACTGTATGATAATTAATTTATATGAATCCTTTTCAATTCAGCCATTCCAATGGGGAGCATTATTACAGAGATAAATGCGAGAAACAGCCATGAAATGAAATGATTCAATGAATAAATGTAACCAAAAGCGAAAGCAATTATGGCCCCTGAAGCGATCTGTATTCCATTCATTATGGAAATTCCAAGAGGTACATATTTTTCCTCTTTTTCAATTCTGATCACATAGAAATATTCGAGCGAGAAAAGTATGATGCTCATCACTCCACTTGCAGCAGAGGCGAAGAAAAGGTAATCTGGAAAATTCAGCACCTGTATTGCAACTATTATGCATATGGTTATCAGGAAAGATGGCAGGATCACAGCTGGTGAACCTATGTGGATTCTCCTGTAAATGAATAAACCGAGAACGCCTGCAAATAGAGCAAGTGAACCTATTAAACCTGCAACAGTAGGATCGAATCCGAGGAATTGCGCATAGGATTTCTCATATTCCCCAAAAGTGAAATTCATTCCCCAATAGCCTGAAAGGGTGAGGGAAAGAAGTAAAAGGGGCTTGGAGAAAAACCTTGACTTTACGTTTTTCCTGAATTCATCACTGTTTCCTTTTTTGAATGTCTGTGGTATTCCGATGATTCCCGTTATTGAAAAGATCAGTGTGCCAACTCCTGAGGCAAGCAGCAGATCCTGCCATGAAAACATCGGGGAAAGAAAGGAGAACAGCAATATCCCTATACCCCCTCCTACTGAGAACGAAGTGTTGAATATGGCGAGATTTGTTGCAGATTTTTCCCTGTCTATCTCATAGAGGACTCCAACTCCGGATGAGAAGAAGAAAGCAGCCCCCACTCCAACAATGAATCTTGAAATTAAAAATATAAGGAAATTCGGGGAGTATATGGACAGAATAACGGCTAACGACATTATCACCATACCTGACATTGCTGTGTTCTTTGACCCAATCTTTGCAGCAATGAGCCCTGATGGAATCTGAAATATTGCAGTACCAAGAAGGAAGGCTGAAAGTATAAGGCCGCTAAGATAAAATGGGGTTCCATACGCATTAAGTATATTGAAAAGCAGGGGAGAAACATTGTACCAGTTCATTGCGTAAAATGCCCTGAGTATTAGCATTATTGCAATGCTTCCCCTTATCCCGAATCTTTTCATCTGCTTCTTCTCCCGGGGAATTCTTTCTTCAGAAAACCATTTATCCCTGAACCATACTGTGCCGCTTTTTTGGGCCTGCTGATGATGAATTCAGGCAATCCCGCAATCCTTCCTGCTTCCCTGATTATAATCTTGTTTGATTCGCCAGAGACATGGATTTCATAAGGAAGTGCGGAGAAAGACTCAAGTATTCTTTTTTCAAGATATGGTGCAATAAGATCCTTTCCACTGGATGAGGCAATCTTCATCTCCCGGGGCAGCGTCATGTTGAACAGTTTTTCCAGGCTGTTCTTATTGCTATTTTCCCTTCCATCACGGAATTTCATATATCCGTAGAATATCTCATCCGCTCCCTGTCCTGTCATTATATAATTTTGTTCAACGTTGTCACAGGCGATCTGGAATACCGTCTCGAACCCGAGATCTGTGAAGGATATGTTTGAATCTGTTTCCATTACCTTCATGAATGCTTTCCTGACCATTTCTTCCCCCGTCTCAATTATGTTGAGTTTGAGGGAAAATTCATCGCAGAGCTTTTCCGAGAATGATATATCATGGCTTCCGGGAAATCCTATGCAATAGGGTATTACTTTATCATTAAATGTGGCAAGAAGAAGTGAACTGTCTATTCCTCCGGAAAGCAGGAGTGCTGTGTTATTGCTTATGGAATTCTGCTGATCTCCAAGCATCTTCAAAAGAAGTTCTGCCCGGGAGGTGACATCCATGCTGCCGGTATAACATGAGAATTAATAAATAATCTTAAGCCCTGATCATGTGTGGATTATTTACCGGATACTTCAGTTATCATCGATGGCAGATTCAGAAAATTCATGAACAACATAGATGCAAATTCCTGTGTTATCTTTTCCGAAACAATGCTTTCCGAAGTTGAACATCAGGCGAACGAGAACAGATCCGTTGGATTTGCTGCCCTTGATGAGATGAAGAAGATCAGGAAGATCTCTTCAGATAAAGGAATAAGCATAGAGATAAGGGGAAAGAGGCCCCTTGAATGGCAGATGAAGAACGGGAAAAGCGGCGAACTTGATAATGCCATAAGGAACGACGCCTGGGAACTCAATGCAACACTTGTTACAGGGGACAGAATCCAGAGGGATCTTGCAATGATCAAGGGGATCAGCGTGATCTACCTTCCTGCGGAAGATTTGAATGTGTCCAACATAGAGGATTTCTTTGTGGAGCAGACCATTTCCGTGCACATAAAGGCAGGCACAAATGTCAAGCTGAAAAACGGAACTCCCGGTTCGGTAAATCTCGTGAAGACTAGCAGAATCGTGAGCGAGCAGGAAGCAGATGCAATTGCCAACCAGATAATAATGAGGGCTGGCAACGAGGAAAAATCCATGATAGAGATGGATATGTCGGGGGCCACTGTGGTACAGCTGGGCAGCATGAGAATTGTGATCACAAGAAAACCTTTCTCCAGTGCAACTGAAATAACTGCTGTGAGACAGCTGAAATCCATAGAAATTGATTATTACAACCTTGATAAGAAGGTACTTTCCAGCATTATTACAAAATCATCAGGAATACTCGTAGCCGGTTCCCCGGGAGCAGGAAAAAGCACTTTCGTCCAGGCACTTGCAAATTACCTCAACAGGAATGGAATGATAGTAAAGACCATGGAGAGGCCCCGGGATCTTCAGGTTGATCCTGAAATCACCCAGTACACCGCACTTGATGGTTCAATGGAAAAGACCGGAGACATTCTCCTTCTTGTGAGAAATGATTATACAATTTTCGATGAAATGAGGGTAACATCTGATTTCAGAACCTATTCTGACCTCAGGCTTGCAGGAGTAGGAATGATTGGTGTAGTGCATGCAACTGCCCCCATAGATGCGATCCAGAGATTCATTGGCAGGGTTGAGCTTGGAATGATTCCGCAGATAATAGACACAGTACTGTTCATTGATGCAGGGGATGTCAGAAAAACACTGAAGATCCAGCATAAGGTCAAGGTTCCCCATGGCATGGTGCAGGAGGATCTTGCAAGGCCCGTGATTGTGATATCTGACGGAATTACATTGGAACCCCTTTATGAAATTTACACATTCGGAGAACAGATTGTCGTTGTTCCTGTGAATGAACCGCAGGAAATTGAAGATAAGGAAGAGAAGGCAAGAAAAGTTCGATCTTACATTACCAATGCACTGAATACAGAAGATATCCATGTCGAAATGACGGGTAAAAACAGGGCAAGAGTGAAGATTCCTGAGGAATTTAAGCCAAAACTCATAGGCAGAAAGGGCTCAAACATAAGCAGCATTGAGAAAACTCTTGGCGTATCAATTGATGTTGAATCCGAAGACAGGGATGCATTGAAGGAAGTGTCTTTTGACGTCAGGAACAGGATAATCTATCTGGATTGCCATGTGAAAGACACCATGGTGAACATTTACCTTGAGGATATAATCATAATGTCCGGAAGAACCTCCAGCAAGGGAATCATCAGGGTGAAACTTGACAGCGAAATTGGCCAGAGCCTGATGCGATATGTAAAGGATGGCAGAAAAGTTGGATATAAACCCCAGTGATTCGTACAAAACTATTTTAATATAATTATCATACTACTAACAATATGTCAGATGATATTTCAATAACCAGGAAGGAGAGGGACTGTCTGGTGACGCTTGGAAGGCACAGGGATTCTGAATTTCCTTTCAGGCTGGTTGATCTGTCAAAAATTATGGACATAAAGCCACCCACTGCACTCAATCTTATCAAGAGGCTTGAGAAAAAGAACCTTGTACTGAGGGAGAGGGGGATGCTAAAACTCACTCCGGGTGGAGTTCAGAGATTCCTTGGCCTTGAGGAGATGCACAGGATTTTTGAGACACTTATGGTGAAATATGGGTTGGGTCTGGATACTGCATGCACACTCAGTGAAAACTTGGATTATCTTCTGAAGCATGAGGATATTGACAGGATGTTTGATATAATGGGAAAACCTAAAAAATGCCCGCATGGGGTAGATATTGTTCTTTCCCACCAATCCTGATCCATTCCTGTCAGAGCGAAATTTCTCCCGGTATTTTTGGAAAAGGATGTGTGTACTCTATCCTGCTGTACCCGCAGATGTATCTTATGAACCTTTCAATGCCTATTCCAAACCCGGCTGAGGGATACAGCCCTTGCGATGCAATTTCCGTAAAAATACGGAACTGTTCAGGATCCTGTTCCTTTGCCCTTATCCTCTCAAGAATCCTTTCCAGTTTGTATTCCCTTTCTCCACCGCTGATTCCCTCTCCGAAACCTTCCGGGTAAATTAGATCCATGTCCCTGAGTATGCCTGGTTCATCCTCCTTTTCCCTGTCATAAAACTCCCTTTCCTTCATAGGGATGTCTATTATCCAGAACGGATATTTTTCCCTTGAAGATGCCTCTGCCTCAAAATCAGGGCCATACTTGTCCTTCAGTTCCATATACCGGTACTTTCTGAATTTGCCTTCAGGGAGAGATATGTTTCTTTCAAGCCTCGCGAGGTCTTCCGAATGAAGTTCCTTCAAGATC
>JAKAPZ010000001.1 GCA_021822985.1 Thermoplasmata archaeon
GAAAGAAGCATTGCTAAATATGATCCGTATTTGATCATATGGATGCACCTCCGTAAAGATAGAAGAATTCAGATGGAGCAGTTGCAGGTATGAGTGTGTAATAGATTCCATTGTTCCAGTCCTCAAATGTGTTCGAATAATACTGGCTCAGGGGATTTTCGGACAACCCGCCAGGATATATTCCCACACCCGTGATGGGATGGCTCATGTTTACAACCATTCTCCAGGATGGCCCGAAATTCGATACAGGATTATGTGCAACGTTGATGGTATTGCCGTCTCCTGCCGCAGCCAGTTCCTGTGTGTTCATTGCAGGCACTCCGAAGAGGCTTGTGAGAACTCTCTTGTGGACATTTCCCCATTCCCATGAACTGGAATATGATCCGTATGCATTGACCAGGTATGCAAGTGTTTGGTTCATTGCCTGATTCATCACCATTGCCTCTGTCCTGCTCTTGCCGGTTAATGGATTGTTGAACCATGTTACGCCTGCAGGATTCGCAGTCCAGTTTATGAGATCTTCAATAAGGGGCCCATGGTTGCATGCAGCGGAACCAAGGAAGAATGTGTTGTTGTACAGCCCATCTGCAACTGTGATGTTGTATTTCATCATATATGGAAGGAACGTGTCATTGAGGAAATTGAGCAGCCAGTAATGATACACAGTGGCTGCTGAGGAATTGGTTGTGAAAGTTCCGTTCCATGAGTTGAGGGCAGAGATGATGGACGAATTTGCAGTTGATCCAGAAATGTTTCCAAGCAATGGTTTGAGTAAAATATAAGTGGTATAATCATGGACGTTCAGCTGTATATTTTCCATCTTTGCCATATTTATGCCCTGTGTGGTGTTAAGGAGATGGTGTATCTGATCTGCCCTGTATCCGGACTCAAAATCCCATCCTATGTAATACTTGAAATTTGGGGAGACAGTGATCTGGTTTGCAGAAAATACAAACCCCCTGGAAGGATCGTACAGATATGGAAGCTTGTCTGCAGGGATGAAACCCTGCCAGTTGTATGGGCCCGTTCCCGGCAATATGCCTCTCGGGTTTCCCTTCTCAATCACAGGCAGATCCCCAAATGGAAATATTCCTATGTTGCCAAGGTAGTCTGCAACTGCCCAGTTCTGGATTGCAGTCTTGAAAAGTGTGGATGCATTCTGCCTGAACTGTTCAACATTGTTGGACTTATCAATATTCAGGAAGAAACCAATTTCATAGGATGGCAGCAATCCTGTCCAGTCCATTGCAATTGTTGATGAACCCGTGTAAAGAATCACACCATTCACAGCCCTCATTACCTTCAAAGAATAGTCGTTCTGGCCACTGATGGAAATGTTTTCATTTATAACTGAAAAGCTTGAATAAGAACCGTTGTTCATGTACTGGGTGGTAGATCCATTCTTCATTGTTTCTGCATAGAAATATGTCTGTTGAACTCCACCATTGGTCGCCCCCCATGCTATGTGTGGATTGTGACCAAGAATAACACCCGGAAATCCCGGGAATACAACACCCACTACATTCTGTCCCGGTGACACCAGCTGGAAACCGATCCAGATGGATGGTACTTCCGTGGTGAGATGCGGATCATTTGCGAGAAGGGCAGATGTATTATGTGTCTTCACTCCATTGACGGCCCAGTTATTGCTTCCATAATCCCTGAATGCAGCATACTGTATGGACATGGAATAATTCATTCCGAAAAATTTCTGGAAAACCGCACCGTCTACGGCATTAACTGACTGGAACTGGTTCTGTGTGGATATCTGCGGGTTCAATGAACTCAATCCGGTTCCGGTATAATTGTAGGAAGGAGTGTACATGGAAAGATTTGACAGATCCCCTGTGCCATTATAGATGGCAGAATTGGCAGAAAATGGAACTATTGGGTTCTGGACTCCTGCGGGATATGCCGGGTACAGGCCTTTAACGACGGATTCTGGCATATTTTGCAGCGCATAGTTGAAATTAAGCGGAGACATTCCTCCGGCACTGTTTTGCCATAGGAAGAACTGCTGCACAGCCATCACATCAGTCATATTCCATGTGTGAGGTTCGTAATTCAGCAGCTTGAACAGCAGTGGCATGGTCTGAGGTGTGAGTGAGGAAATATAAGAATTGATGCCCATGGTGAAGTTTTCTATGACCCTGTGCATGTAGGATGAGGGAGACATATTGTTCACTTCCTGCTTTGCTATCTGGCAGTCCTGGATGGTTCTGTAAAATATGTCTGATGAAAGTGTTGAGCTTCCTATAACCTGTGAAAGAGTTCCAAGAGCGGTTCTTTTGATGAAATCCATCTCTTCCAGCCTGTACTGTGCTTCCAGATATCCCTGCATATAATAAACAAGGAAAGTGTTGTTTGACTGAATTCCAATAAACCCATCCGGCTGCGTATAGATCACAACTTCTCCAGTTGTACCATTTACAGAGATATTTTCATACTGTACCCCCATAGAACCTTTCGGAACCACAGGATCCCATACTCCTGAATTTGGATTGAGAAGATTCTGGAGTGGGGGAAGCCCGCCAATGGGCATTGAAGTCAGTGTGACTATTACAGCTATAAAAATTACAGATATTATCAGGGATTTTACCCTTATTTTTTCCTTCATTGTTTTGATATTAACTAACTAATATATTTAGATTCCTTGTGCCATGATATACGGTAACATGATTTATACTATTTTTTGTTAATAACTGTTAAGATTAAACGCCCATATTTTTTCAATTTTTTTCCCTCCGAAGAATATGAGCCATAAAATTCTGAAAAATAAAGTTATGAATTCTCTGGAAATATGATTGAACGAAGTTCCTCCATTTTTTCGCATTTTATGCCAGTTGGAGAAAAGTGAGTCCTAGCAGCAGCGATTCCGATTTCGCTGCATTTCTCCAGTACATGGTTGACTGCGGGAAGATTTGTTTTCCTGATGGAACAGCTGTCTGTAAGATCGAGGAAGAATTCTGAAATATCCTCATTTTTCAAACTGCCCAGAAATTCAACGGATTCCTCACTACAGGTACCGGGAATATCCATGATTTTCTCACCGAGAAATGTTTCCAGTTTTCCCGTCCACAGGGGCCCGTAGGCCTGATCTCCATACAATGGATCTATAAGGCCCGGTTCGGCATATCCCAGATATTTTTCGGTTTTATCAGCCTCACCCGAGCCTTTTGTGATCTGCACTATTACCCTGTAAAAGTGCCCATGGTAAAAAGATATGACCGGCTGCATTCCGGTTTCAAGAGTTACTGCCCTTCTGGCTATAAATCCGAGAAGGTTGCGGATGCCCATCTCATGCCTGAGGTTGCTGTTCAGGACCACTGAACCATACCTTCTTCTTGTATTGACCCTGAGGGAGCCCGTCAGAACACTGAGATCTGTTGCGGTGAATCCGATATATCCGTGGTTCTTCACATGGTTGATGGCTATGTCCGTGAATGGGACAATGTTTCCATATGGGTCTACATCAATGAAATTGAAATGATATTTTGAAACCAGGGATTCAAATGTGCTCCAATGCAATTCACCCTTGAAGTCGTTAATTTCTGCATTGTTTTTCAGGATATTGAATGCCCTCAGGCTTCTTTCACATGCCACTGCCCTGACACCTGCTTCCTTCTCTGCCCTTATGGCCCTTATTCCCGTGGCAGCAAAACCATCCAGATACAGATGTGGCTTGACTGTATTGAGAAAACTGATAGTGATGTCCCTGTTCAGTCTCTGGTTGCTGTTCAGGAATCCGGGTACGGATCTGCCGGGGCCCTTTTCGAGTGGCTTGGCATTCGTCCTGATCCTTGCACTGCCCTCAATATACTCTTCTATTGTTCATCCTCTCCGGTTATGACCTTCATTACCCTGTATGGCAGAAGACTCCTGTTTATTGGTGTGATATCAAATATCCTCACACCTTCCAGGGCCCTGATCTCCTGTAAAACTGGATTTCTTGATTTTTTGTGTATTGTAACCAGTATGGGCTTGGTTGAATTCAGAGTGTCATTGATGGTTTTCTGTATATTTTTGGTTGTGTTTTCAAGTTTTCCTACTTCATCAATCACAATAACATCCGCAGATTCAATTGCCCTCTGCATTGATGGTATGAGCAGTTCTTCAAGCAGCCGGGTATCGACTCCAATCTTGTCAATTTTAACCCTTGAGGAAATTGCAGTATCTGCAAAGACAATTTTCCTCTTTGTATATATGTCAAGTATAGAGTAACCCTTAAGTTTCCCCTGTTCAATTATTTCTGAAACCAGAACACCCTGTATGTCCTTGCCCTGATTTTTAAGCATCTCTATGATCTTACCAAGCGCTTCAGCTTTGATAGAACCGACAGGGCCGGTTATTCCAATTTTGACTGCCATATTAATCCTCCAGATACATCAATGGATAATTCAACTTCTCTATATAGGACATTCTGGCAGTGACTGTCTCATCACCATACGTCACACTGATCTTCACATCCATCATTTCTCCTGAAAGAGACTGGTAGGAATAAGTTTCTTTGCCGCTCTTGAGCGAGTCATGCCTTATTCTGACAGAGACATCAGAAATGAATGGCTGAACCTTTACCCCTTCCATAATTGCTTTTTCTGCTGAATCTACGTTTGCGTTGCTAATGGGCATTCCTACATACTGGTGGTAAATCGAGCCCAATTTTATTCCGGCTTCGAAAATAGCTCTTTCCCTATCCGTGCATTTAAAAAACTCAGCAGCTAAATCGTTCATAATGAAGAGGTATTAAAACGTTTAAAATAAATTTTATCAGTGTTTTTATAATTTCCAAATGCTTAATCACAGAATATATTCTTTTAACTTTATCTGTCCTTATCAGTTAATCCTGACAAGAAGCAGCTTTCTTAAAAGGCAACTTAAAAACATTACTTTTTGCAGTAATTGATGTAAATGATTTATTTATCCTATTTCTCCAGTATCCGGGAAAGGCAGTAAGGAGAATTTTAATTCTCTGCTTTTTCAATCCATTTTAAACGTTCCTGAAAAAAATTCAAAAAAATAATAATCTTGCTGATACTAAAGAAAAATTATTGTGTTAAAAATTAAAAAAATTGTGAGAGGAAACATTCTCAATTTATTTTGACAATATCGCCCTATATTCTATCATATTTTCTTATACTGAGATATATCAGCGGAACTAACCACGTAATTAATGGAGAAAAAAAGATGAGTGGACTCAGATAGAATATTGAAAGATGATTCAGCATTTCTACTCCTGTAAAAGGCGACTTTACCATATAGTTGAATAAATCCAACGGAGCAGTGAGTGGAATAAGGCCGGTAAATAGATTAATTTCGCTTATTTGCTGAAGCTGGGGCAAATATAATAGTGATGCTTGATTAAGTCCGAAAGTGGATGCAAAAATTGTTACAAAAAATAATGTTTCCAGTATGCTGGTAATCAAGGGAACTCCGATGACAAGCATCAATGTAATTCCTATTTTTATGCCTGTGCCGTAACGAGTATACACACCCATTAAAAAATATATTGGAGAAATTACTGCGAAAAGAAATAGGTTAAATATCACCATATCAGAAAGAGTAGATAGCATCAATGTGGATGAATAAAAGACCAAACTTATTATATTACCAAGTAAAAATGCAATTACCGATGAAATGAAAGTCCCAACTGTGCCAAGAATCACGGAGGTCAAGAGTATGTCTCTCCTTTTTTCCGGGATTGACATGTAAAATTCATTCACTGGCTTGTCAAAAATGCTTGTTGCAATTATTACAGTAATGAAAATTACACTTACTGCACTGAAAAAGTATACTATAAAGCCAAATCCTGAAGAAAAACTGTAACTGTTTGAGTTAGATGGGAAATTGGTGTTTGAATAAAAGGCATTGTTCAAATAAAAGGATACGGAATATGCCTCATTCATCGCTAAAATCTGATTATAGTTGCCTATTCTTTGTGGAATTCCATAATGAAACTTTCCGAGGCTTAAGGTTGATGATGTGTTTGTTGTCAGGTTCGAGTAAGTTTCATAGCTCATGCTGAACGTATTGCTGCTATTTCCGGGAATAAATACTACAGCTGCAGTTCCGTAATTCCCCAAATTATAATAAGGAAAAAACGATATATAATTTGTCAATGAAGAATATACCATTGTGTCAAGTTGTGAACCAGAAATGTTGTTCATGCTGTAAGTAAACTCATACTGAAAGTCCGCCATTACCTGTTGGAAATATGGATATGCGAAAGTACTTCCGGGGCCTTTGATTTCAAATGAAAAAAGTCCATCAGAGTTGGTTACCCTTTTCTGTGATTGAAGATCGTGTAGAACAAGCTGAATACAAGAACTGTAATTGTACCCGCCAAAAAAGTTGAATGTGGAAGATTTTTCAAAATTGTAAGTTGCATTTGTTTCGGCCCGAAGATTTGTATCGAGGATGAACCCTCGGATATTATAATCGGTTGAATTTCCTATTTCAGAGACCACAATACTCATATAATTATAATGATTATAAACAACAGGTTGGGACTCATTAACAGCTAAACCGCTGATCATAAGGACAAATGAAGAAGCTAAAATAATAGCGATGGTGCTTTTTTGTTTGAGATTTTTGATAGATGTCAAACTGAACCGAATAAAACTCATTTCGTTTGTGATAATTTTTTTAGATATTAAGATTGTGATATATTACGGTTTTAAAATTTAGTTGAAATTGCACTTCAAAATGCTAAAAAATTGCTCCCGTATCTCTGATGAGACCCTTGAAGGAACATACTTATTTTTGACAAAATGGATTTCGAATGCGATCCCTCACCTTTTTATGGTGAATCTTTTTAGAAAATACCCGTAAAACCGCACAAATAGGACTCTATTGCTATCAATTGGGAAGATATATTTCTGTATGATTTTACCGAAAAGGTAATTTGTGCTGAATTTTGAACACGAATCCTAAATGCATGCTTTAAGTAGAAATTCTTGAGAGACAAATTATTCAAGGAAGATGTGTTGAACAATATAATAAAAATTATATCACTTGATTGTATGCATTTCGGTAATGACTCAACTTGAAAATAAAAGTCCGCATGGAAAACTAGGATCATTTAAAAGTAGATCGATGTACCTCAACGCTCTGCTTGCAGTAAGTTTCATTTTTCTTCTCATAGGAATTCTCTTTTACGTTTCATGGTCAATTCTTTATGGGACATGGCTCGATCCGGGCCTTTATTCGTTTGTGGTTCCCATGATAGTGCTTGGAATGATAGGTATTCTTTATGTCTATGTGTGGGAAAATCCATAAATTCTTCCCATTAACGGCATCCTCATGTTGCTAAAGCGGGTGAAGTTTCTGCTTCATTGGCCTTTGCCATTTCGTTCGATTTGGAGGTTCTGACATTTAATTTGAAACCGGACTTTTTGCCTGGAAGATCGTGAAATCAGCATATTTGCAAAATACTTATTGTTCTAAAGATTCGATATTTCCCACTTGGATGCAAGAACGCTTACTTTTTTCATCCTTCCATTGGTGTAAAGGAACATTTCAGATTCAGGAGAACTTTTTCCACCGCTAAGAGATTCAAAATTGCTGTAGCCATGTTTTTGTGGTGAGATGCCAAAATCCTTTAGAGAATCCCACATTTTATTTCTGAAAATTGCAACATACGCTGAATTGTTTATGATGCTGTTTAAGGGCGGATGCTTGAAATCCTCCACGTCCTGTGTTATGATTGTGATAGATGCATTATAATGCCTTGAAACTCTATAAAGATAGGACATTTTATTTTTGCTCTCCGGATCCCTTATGAACAAGTGTGCTTCATCCACAAAAATCATTTTCCTTTTGGAATTGTCGCTTAAAATATATTCCTCCATTTGGCTGAGATAATTATCCTCATAACCCGCCAAGATTTTAATTTCTGGTAAATTGCAAAATCCAGCGCCCATCATGTCTGAAAAGGAAAGAGATGTGAATTCATTTTGAGGATCTATTATCAGAATCTTTTCAACCAGCCCGGATATTATGTGCCTCCAGAGAACAAGCCTTGAGAAAAAGGTCTTCCCTGAGCCAGTTTCCCCAAGGATAATCATGTTGTAGGAATCACCTGCGAAAATATCCATGTTAACAGGCATTCCAGTCATTGAATTTTTGCCTATGACAATTCCATTCTGGGTAGCACTTGTACCTAGAAATGATATAAGTGAGGCAACGTTCCCGGATAGCATTGGGTAGTGAAATGAAGAAAAATTCATAGAAATAATTTTTTCAATTGACTTCCTGCCATTCACGATATCGGATTCGAGAGAGAAATGCTCTGCCAGTGATTTTGCATGTATAAGGGCGTCTGTAAGTTCATAAGGCGTATCTGATCTGACAATGAGGAACATTGAAGTGTCGATCATGTCACTTTCATCTGCTTTTTTCAGTATGAGAGCACTTTCTTCCTTTTTTCTGTTTGAATTTTTTAAAGTGTGATTTTTTTCATTTTTAATTCTCGATAAGGCCAGTGTTGTAGAAATCTGCCTTTTTATGGCTAACCTGTTTTGTGAATCTATCTTCCGGATATCGTTTACAAAAAGCACGTCACCCCTGATTCTTCTGACGATATCAGACAACTGAAAATAGTTTCCATTCCTTATATTTTTTACTGCAAGAATGCAGTAATGTGATTTTCCGGATATGTATCTTCCATGCAATTTCAGATCTTTTTCTCCCCAGAAGATTCCCAAAGAAGCCAATATTGAATTGTTGCATTTTTCAAGATTAATTCCAATCCTTGACACGGATTCCTTTATCTTTCCAATGGAGTGATCATCCATATTATCAAATTTTATTACACTTGAGAAGCTATGCCTCTCGGGAAACGTGTTTCCCAGGAATTCGAAGTAATCACTATGTGCAACAGACTTAGGCTTTAATGGGAGATCACTTCTATCAGGATAAGTAATAACTGTGAAATTGGCATCTATATAATTGCATAAAGAGGTTAAATTTGTGAGATTCCTCAATGTCTGTTCCTTGCTATCCTCCCATGAGAATTCTGAGCTTATTCTATAGAATTGCATTGAGTCTTCTTCCTGCTTCCCCATATTCAACACACTCGCCCTTGAACGAAAATACATGAAGCAAAAAGCAGTTGATAATGCCAAAATTAATGCTTCAATTTCAAGGCCCATATAGAAGATGATAAAAATGCCGGATAATGTGAAGACTATGAAAGCTTTTTTTCCATCGGCTGTCTTTGAAAAAGGGAATATATTTTCAATCGGTCTCATCAAATCGATCTTCATAACCTGACCCCCCATTCATCTCCAATACCAGGCTTCCCATCTCTCCTTCCGGAAAAGTGTCCCTTAACTGTTTAAGAGTGCTCTGCAATGGAACGGAAAGGGGCCCCGTGTTGATTGACAGAGCACTGGACATATTTTTCCTTCCAAATTCCATCAAAAATGGCATTGCTGAAAACCTTGAGCCTGCAATCCTGTAAGAGCCATAGGAAAGAAAGGCTGGAAAAGCTGAGATCAATATGATGATTCCCATCTGCTGAAAGAAATTTCCAGTCAGGTTGATGTAAACATATAACATCAACAGGATCGGCACAGGCAGAAAAGCTGCCTCAAGGAACACTATCCATAATTTTATAAGTATACCTCTCCCCCTTGCACTGAACGACAGAACCGATAAAAGGGGAAGGAGGAGAAACAGCATTATCAGAATCCCCTCCCTTAGCATCAGGGACATTGTTATCCCTATTGCGCTGATAGTGTATATGCTTGAAAAAAATATTTCAGAGTATGCCTGATTCCCTGAAGGGCCCATGCTCGAAAGAACATATGCATCTGAAAAATAATAGCTCCATCCTGATGACATGGACAGAATTCCGTGTGCTGCAAAAAGCGAAACAATAAGGGATAATTTCATGACATATACGGAAAATGACAACAGGAAGAGACCGACTGCAGAATTTTCCAGAATATGTCTTTTTTCCTTTTCCAACCCCGTAAGTATTGCAATGCCGGAATATGCAAGGGAAATGGTCATCAGAATAGGCACGAGATTAAACAGGCTGCTCTCAAGCCTGCTGATGTTTCCGTTGAAGAGACGCCATACAAGGTATGAATTCGAATTCTCCAACCCCTCACCTATGGCCATTTTCCATAAAAACTGCGTAAGAAAGAGTTCCATGGATAGAAATGCCTTTCCAAGTGCCGTTATGATTGATGAAGATATCATCAGTTTCCTGTTATAATGAAATTGAACGCCCCATATATCACTCCGGTAACCGCAAGAATATAGATTCCTGTGCCTAAAGCAGCAGATTTAGCCCTGCTGTACGAAGTATATTTTCTATTTTCATCTGTGCTGAAGAAACCTATTGCTATGGGAATCCACATGAGTGCTATCATAATGCTTGATGCTGAGACGATTATATACAGACTCCTGGAAAGAATGTCATTAGTCTGGCTGTATTGTGAAAAATCCGATACGGTTGCAAATATTGCTTCTTTTAGCATTAATTCACCGTAAGGGAGAGATTAAAAAATGTTTACTTTGTGTGCCATTATTGTAATTTATCGTAAATCATGGCTTCTTCTTTTACCTTTGAAAGAAGATCTTTCCTTCTTAAACTCCTCTCTTCTGCTTCCTTGAAACGTGTCTTGGAGTTTTCATCTTCCAGAATCAGACCGGGTATTGAGGATGCTCTTCCGTCCTGATCAATTCCTACATAAGTGAGATATGCCTTCGTAGCAAACCTGCTCTTTCCGGTGCTTGGATCCTGCGATAAAACATCAACCTCTATTTCCATTGTGGTTTTAGTCACATAATTTATCTTTGCATCCAGTTTAACTATGTACCCAATGTGAATTGGCGCGAGGAAGAATATGCTGTCAATGCTTCCAGTGACTGTTCTCTGCCTGCAGTGCTTGAAAGCCACAATAGATGCAATATTATCGATCCATTCCATTAGCCTCCCTCCATAAAGTGAATTGAAGACATTCGTGTCCGGAGGTAAAACAAGTTTTTCCGTCACGGTTCTGCTGTCCTTCCAGCTCTTCTTGTACCTGTTGGCTTCCATATTACCTCATGAGATGAAGTGATATAAATTTGAACTGAAGTTTAGCATAAAATAGTATTATGAAATATCCATCCGTCAGATGAACAGTGAAGAATTTAAGAAAATGGCAGCCCAGAGTGCCATGGAAAAACTTCAGGGCAGGAAAATAGTTGGAATTGGTACTGGATCCACTGTAAAATATCTTATTGACGAAATTGGGGCAGATCATCTGCGTTTCCAGAACACACTGTTCGTACCCACTTCCAATGACAGCGAAAAAAAATTGATTCAGCATGGGCTTAAGGTGACACATGAATTCTCAGGTTTCATTGACATTACCATAGATGGCTGTGATGAAATAGACCCTGATGGAAGACTCATAAAAGGTGGCGGAGGGGCCCTCACCAGAGAGAAGATGGTTGCATACAACAGCAGGGAAGTTGTAATTATTGCTGATTCCACAAAATCAGTGGATAAACTTGGTGATTTTGGAGTTCCTGTTGAAATACTTCCATTCCTATGGAGGAATACTATCGAAAGACTGAATGAGTTTTGCAGGACAGAAATCAAGGGAGACCCTGAATCAAAAACAGATAATGGAAACCTTGTAGCAATGGTAAGGACAGGAAAGATGAATGACCCCGAAAAAGTGTTCAATTTCATAAAAAATATTCCGGGGGTTGTGGAAGTAGGAATATTCCTAAATTTGACGAATTCTTCAATAATCTGTGGAAGAGATGGTTGCTCCTTTAAGGATTATCCCCTCAATAAAAGATGAATATTATTTGTTGAATGAAGCTTCCCTTTTTTCAATAAAAGCTTTCACTCCTTCTTTCTGGTTTTCGGTCTTGAAGACTCTTCCAAAATACTCCATCTCCAGATAGAAAGCATCATCATGTTTTGCCCTTATGAGTTCCTTGATATACCCGAGAGATTCCACCGGGAGCTTTTCATATTGTTTTGCTGTCTCCATTCCTTTTTTGTGGTAATCTTCAGTAATTTCATTGAGTATCCCCATGTTCATTGCTTCTTCCGCGCTGAACTTCTTTCCTGTGGTAGCAAGTTCAAAAGCTTTTGTTTCCCCTACCAAATGGCGGAGTCTCTGTGTGCCTCCAAACCCGGGAAGAATCCCAAGCGTTATTTCCGGAAGGCCCATGATTGTTGAGGGATGCGCAATTCTGTAATCACAAGCAATTGCAAGTTCCATGCCACCCCCAAGGGCAAATCCATGGATAGCAGCGATTACAGGCATCTTCCTTTCTGCAATGAAATTCATTACATCATGCCCTCTTCTGGAGAATTCGTAAGCAGCCTGCGGCTGAAGATCGAGAAACGCCTTGATATTTGCGCCCGCGCTGAATGCCCTGTTCATGCCGGAAATCAGCCCTATTTTCTTCTCGTCCTTCAATACCTCTCCAATTTCTTCCAGAACCTCCACTGTGAGAGGATTCATTGGATTCTTGCAGTTTATCTGAATATCTGCAACCCTTCCGGAGTGTTCGACATTGATATATTCCATTTCATCACCTGTACGTGTAAAACCCTTCAGATGATTTTCTTCCGAGCTTTCCCGCTGTAACCATATTCTTGAGCGTAATAGGGGGCTTGAATCTTGGATCGCCATAATCTCTGTAAAGAACCTCAAGCACATCATAACACACATCAAGCCCGACAAAATCTGCAAGTTCCAGCGGGCCCATCGGATGGTTCATCCCCAGCCTGAATGTTTTATCTATATCTGCAGCAGAAGCAACACCCTGTTCAAATGTCAATATTGCTTCCCTTATGAGTGGCATGAGAATCCTGTTGGAAACGAATCCAGGGAAATCCTTTGAAAAGACAGGGTCTTTTCCTATCTCTATCATCACCTTTTCTATTTTTTCAACAACCTTTTTATCCGTTCTCTCTGATGTTATAATTTCAACAAGTTTCATAACGGGAACCGGATTGAAAAAATGCGTTCCAAGAAATCTCTCCCTGCCCTGGACATACTGCGACAGCATGTTGATGGATATTGAAGAGGTGTTTGTGCCAATAATGGCATGTGGATCGGCATTCCTGCTTATGGCCTCCAGTGTCTCCTTCTTTATCTCAATCTTTTCAAAAACAGCTTCAATTATAATCTCGCTTTTCTTTATATCTTCCAGGCTTGAACTGTATGTGATCTTGCCCATGATTGATTCTATGCTCTCCTTCAGGAGCCCTTTCCTGTTCAATCTTGAAAGCGATTCCTTTATATTCGATTCTGCAGAAGATAACACATTCCTGTTGATGTCTAACAGGATCACATTGTGACCCGCCTGCGCAAAAACCTGACCTATGCCTCTTCCCATTGTTCCTGCTCCTACTACGCTTACATTCATTCTACCACCTCAAGTGACAAACTGTGTCCTCCCCCACCGCCATGGCATAGCGTGGCTATGCCTGTGCTCATTTTCCTTGCCTTCAGTGCGTGAAGAAGTGTGACGACTATTCTTGAACCGCTGTTTCCAAGAGGATGCCCCATTGCAATGGCCCCCCCATTGACATTGAACCTGTTGTTGTCTATCTTTAGCATGTCCCTGACCAGAAGCGAGGCGGATGCAAAAGCCTCATTGTGCTCAACAAGATCAATCTCATCAACCTTCTTTCCTATCCTGTTCAGAAGTGCCCTGGTCGAGTGGACTGGGGCTTCCACAAATTCCCGTGGATCCATTGATGCAGATGTGAAACCGGTAATCTTCCCGAGTGGCTTAAGATTGTGCTCCGTGACAGCTTTTTCAGATGCAAGGACAAGAGCAGATGCTCCATCCGATATCTGTGAAGAATTTCCTGCTGTGTGCAATCCATTCTCACCAAATGATGGCTTGAGTTTTGAAAGGGATTCCATAGATGTTTTCCTTACTCCCTCATCAATTTTAAGTTCAGGAAGTTCTATAATCTCGTTCTTGAAATAACCTTTCTCCGTGGCCATGAGGGCCCTTTCCTGGCTCTGAATGGAAAACTCATCAAGGTATTCTCTTTTCATGTTAAATTTCTTTGCAGTGATGTCGGAATAATAACCCATTGCCATACCGTAGAATGCATCCTGGAGGCCATCATGAAACATTGAATCTGTAATCTTCTCCTGAGAATTGAACATCTGTTTGACTCCCCATCTGAGTGAGTTTGACAGGAGGTATGGTGCCATGCTCATGTTTTCAGTGCCACCTGCAACAATTATATCTTTTTCTCCAAGCATGATTTCTCTTGAAGCATTCTCCAATGCAAGCATTCCGGAAGCGCAGACCACATTGACCGTATTCTTTGTTACAGTGTACGGAAGTCCGGCAGATGATGCACATTGGCCTGCAGGATTCTGGCCGTTTCCGGCCTGAATTACATTTCCCATGAGAACCTCTTCAATGTCTTCCCCTTTCAACCCGGAAGAATCCACTGCTGATTTTATTGCATAGCCCCCTAAATGGGCAGCATTAATGTCTTTCAGTGATTTGCCAAATTTTCCAATTGGTGTTCTTTTTGCAGAAATGATATAAACATCTGCTTTTGACATGATCACCTATATTATCTCTGCCTTAAAAGTCTTATGACATACTTTCCGCCCTATGGGACGGGACTTCCTGCTTCTATGAAAGGAGTTGCCGTTGCAGGTATTGCTCTGATATTCGCATGCGTAAATTTGGAATTGCACATCCCTACTTTCTTTATTCCAATGTTGAGAAGGTTGATGGCATCCCTTGCCTGAAGAAAATGGCATTCTGTACATCGGAGATTGCCCGGCAATATTATTGAGTTCGTCCCTTTTCCTATGGGCACACAATAATTGTTTACAAAAAAGATAAAAGAATCCAGAGCAATTTTGATATTTTAGCCCTGTTCAACGCTGTTGTCTGCGTGGCTTATCCAGTCGCTGTAGCTCCCGAGATAGAGGACAGGTTTCTTCCCAAGCATCTTAAGGACAGCAAAAGTAACGCATGATGTCACACCTGAACCACAATAGAGGATTGAATTGTTTTGGGCAGATTTCAGGATCGTTCTCAATTCCTCCTCACTTTTTAGATATGAACCATTCATTAGATTCTGGAATGGCAGATTTATTGATCCGGGTATCCTTCCCGGGATCCTGTCTATGGGCTCAGATTTTCCAAGATATCTGATTTCATCCCTGACATCGATTATCTGGGATTTCCCAATTGAACCCTTGACTTTATCCATATCAACAAGGATGCTCCTGTCGGGTTTCATACTGATTCTTCCATCAATTTTGTGTGCAGGAACATTTTTAGTGGTGGGGGCACCATATTTCCTCCATGCATCTATCCCGCCATTCAGAATATATGTGTCATTATGCCCAATAAAGGTCCGAAGGAACCACATTCTTGCTGCACCTGATAGATTGTCGTCATAACAGATAACGGTCATATCATCGGTGAGACCAGTGTTTTCAAGTTTTTCCCTGAATGTTTCAAGATCCGGCATTGGATGCCTTCCGCCATCCGCATCAACCTTTCCCGCAAGATCCCGGTTCAGATCAAAATAATATGCGCCGGGTATGTGCCCTTCACGATATTCCCTTTCACCCCATTCTGCATCAGTCAGCCTGTATCTGCAATCGTAAAAAATTGCCTTGTTCCTTATCTCTGCGGCACCTGCTGCGTCTATAAATGTTTTTTCCGGCATTACACCTGAGAATTGAAAAAAGAGTATAAAGCACTTTTGTGCTTAATTATCTTGCCATAGACAGATATCTGTGTGCATCATCTATGACCCTTACCACGTAATATCCATCCCTGTCCCTTGCTATATGGGATTCTTCTCCGGATACTGCCTTTTCGAATTCAATGATTTCCTTTTCGTATATGTTTCCGCCTGATTCTTTCTGCAGGGAACTTCCATTTACCAGTATTTCGTAATCAATAGACGTAGAAAAGAAGTTTTTCACCCTTATCTCTTCTCCTTCGGTTACGACTACCAGATCATTGCGCAATGCAGAGGTTTCCCTTGAACTGTAAGCTGTTCCGATGAAATTCTCAAACTGCATGTTTACAAGCATGGATCTGTCGATCATTGAACCTTCGGGGAGGGCAAAAGCAGTCACTTTTCTCGGGAACTTACCAGCTATGTTCAATATAGTGTCTATGACATGAACACCTGTACCCATCACAGAACCCCCTCCGGACTTTTCATATTCTCCCCACCATCTTGTATCATCAGTGATATTAAGGTGCGAAGTGCTCATATGGCCCCAGTAACCTGAAATGAGTTTAATTGAAACCTGTGTTTCAGAAAGCCTTTTTTTCACAACACTGATTGCAGGATGCATCCTCAGATGAAAACCAACAGCAACCCGGACTTTCTTTTCTTTTGCCAGCTCCATAATGTCCTTTGCTTCAACTGCCCTGAGAGTCATGGGTTTTTCCATGAGGACATTCTTTCCATTCCTGATGGCCTTCATTGCATGTTCATAATGGAGAAAATTAGGGGAGCCTATGTATACACTCTCTATATCTGATCTTAACATCTCATCATAAGTGCTGAAATATTTACAGGAATGCTGATCTGAAACAGTATTTCCCTTCCCGCTGTTTGTTGTAGTTATACCGAGAATCTCGCTTCCGCTTGAGATGATGGAAGGCATTACCCTGTTGATTGCATGATTTCCCAGCCCTATGATTCCGTATTTCATAAGGAAGACAGTGAATCTGGAAATAAGAAACTTGTTACTGAAAGAAAGTATTTTATATTTTCATTAACTCATTTAACGTGTCCTCTAACAGCAACAAAAAGAAAAAGGGTCTGACAGATACTGAAAAGACAGTGGATCATAAAACTTTTGCATCCAAATTCAGTGAATTATCAAAAAGTAAAACTTTTATGAGAATAATCACGATCGTTGTCGCAGTAATATTGATTTCAGTCATACTTGGTGTGAGCGGGGTTGTGAACCTGAATCCTTATGGTGGTTCAAATGGCTCAGGCAACTCATCAGGTCTGCCCTCATTCATTAAGGCAGGGGAATTTGCCAATATTTCCAGTAGCAATATCGGAACAAAAAACCAGATCAACATATATTTCATGTCATGGAGAGGCTGCCCCATAGGAGCTGCGGAAAGCTGGATATTGTATCAATACATAAATCAGACATACCACAGCAGGAACTATATAATTTCATACCACTACAGTGATCCGAGTGAGAATATACACAATATACCGGGCCTGTTGTTCACAAACTTCTCATTCAACAACGGCAAGGTTCAGATCAATTTCCATGTGGATTATGTTTATCCTGAACAATTTCCACAGACACCAACACCAAGCCAGGCACTTGTGAATGAAGGAATAACAACGCTGAAATCTACATCGGGTTTCCCGCCGGCAGCCATAAACGACTTTGTGGATTATGAGACTATGGTTCCCACCCAACCCAACCCGTCCAGCACCACTACGGAACCTCTTGCAAATTACGCGGGACATCTTACAACATGCATAATTATCAGCGGAAATAATGGGACTTTCTTCCTGGAGGGAGCACTATACAGCCCAGTAACCATTCAGGGGCAGACTTACTCATACATGCTTAACAACAGTGCTCAGTTTACCGGAATAACAAATGGGGAAAATTACATTTCTCAGATTGTGAACGATGCACAGTAAAAAATAAATTTTTTATTTATTATATGGCCCTGCTTCCCCTGGGCCTGGTTCTTTCTTTCATTCTCCTTATTTCCCTGTTATATCCTTCAGATATTTCTGAGAGTGTTATTGTTCCGAGAACCCTGTCCTGATCATTTATATCCACAACCACAATTTTTCCTGTTGGCTCATTCTCAAGCATATTCATTGCATCATGAAGTGATTTATTGCCAGTAATTCTTGATATATCTCCTGACATCAGATTCTTCACGGGCTCATCATAGTTCACGTCTTCAGGTATGTTCTCAATGGAGAGATATCCCTCAAACCTGCCATCTGTTTCAACTACTATGCCTTTTGTTCTGCTGCCCCTTATCTTCTCTATTGCTTCTCTTGCAGGGGCCTCCTTTCCAATATGCAGATAATCCTTATTCATGGCAGTATAGATTGGTATGCCATCCATAATTGGTTTGCGGTACTCCATCTCATGTGCAGGGGACATTGATCTGTCAGAAACCTGTGATCTGTAAATTGTCCTGTCTCCGGTTATAAAATAACTTATTGTGGTAGCAAGCATTAGTGGAATGAAAAGGGCAAATGTTCCTGTCATCTCTGTTCCCATAATTATGATGGCTATGGGTGCTTTGGATGCCCCTCCGAACAGCGCTATCATTGATACAACTATTATTTCATCCATGCTTATGAATGGGAAAATGGCATGTATTGGAATGGCTATGGCTGCACCCATGAATGAGCCTGCAACCAGTGCAGGTGCAAATACTCCACCGGAACCTTCGGATCCGATGGTGAAGCTTGTTGCTATAACCTTCAGGAAAAACAATGCAATGAATATCAGGAACAGAAAGTAATAATTATTTCCATAACCCATGCTGAAGAGTGATAGATTTCCATCAAAAAGCTGCTGTGTCCAACCGTACCCGAGTCCCACAACTTCAGGAAATACCAAGGCAATCATCCCCACGATAATTCCCCCTATTGCGGGTTTCGCATATGGGCTTATTTTTTTGAGCTTGGAAAAAAATCCCGATATTCCGTAAAAAGTTTTGATATAAATCAGAGCGCAAATGCCTGCTACGACTCCTATGAGCATGTATGCAAGAAGAGATTCCGGATGGTAAAAACCGATTGCCTCTGTCTTTGGTATAACAAAAATTGTAGTGTAACCAGTGTAATAGCCAAAGATTGCATATCCCACCACTGAAGCTATCACAGATGGAATCAGCGCTTCAACTTCAAAATCTCTTTTGTATAATATTTCAGTGCTCAGTATTGCACCACCGAGAGGGGCAAGAAAAATGCTTCCTATGCCTGCACCAATTCCCGCTGCAACTGCTATTCTCCTGTCATGATCATCAAAATGAAAAATATCAGCAACATAAGACCCAAAACCTGCTGCTATCTGGGCTGTGGGCCCCTCCCTTCCTGCACTTCCTCCTGAACCTATTGTTATTGCGGATGCAATCGTCTTTACAAGCGGTATCCTTCTTCTGATCTTCCCATTTTTGTTGTGGAAAGCATCTATGGCTGCGTCTGTGCCATGCCCTTTTGCTTCCGGGGCTGTCTTGTTGAGGATTACACCAACAATGAAACCGCCAAGACCTATGGAAATGGGAATGAGATAGTAATGGGGGCCAAGGGAAAGTGTGTATGGAGTTGTGCCGGATATTATTCCTGATCTTGGTGGATGGAAACCGGTGATCTGGCTCATCATATATTCAGTCACAAATTCTATAGACAGGTAGAACAGAATTGCTCCCAGTCCTGCAATTATTCCGATCAGAACACCGACAATTGCCCATTTTCCCGCTGGATTTGCCATAGTTTTGCTGTAAAGTTCTCTGATCTTTTCTTTCAAAATTTTTCTTTCATGTATTGATAAAAGTTAAATAAATTATTCTAAAATTGTTGCGTTTAAATGAAATTCTCAATAATGCCCCATCTTATGACATTCTTTATAACATAAATGCATACCATGATATGGACAAGAGCATGGCAAGGAAACTTATTACCTTGACTGCAATGGAAAAGAAAGAAAGAAATGCATTGAAACAGGATGATTTCAAGAATATACTTGTATATAAACGTAAAATAATGAAGGAAGAGGAACTGGAAAGATTTCTGTCAGAATGCATATCAGAAGGCTTGCTTTCCAAAACCGGAGATAAACTGCAGATTAATTTTAACACTTCGGGAGTCGAAGTCACAATAGATATGTCCTTCAGTGCCGATGAACTGTTTCAGGAAAATGCGGTAGAACAGAGTTTGCCCGACAGAATGCTTGATACCATTACATCATCAGGTGTTGCGACAAAGAGGGAGACGCTGGACAGAATGAAAAAACAACTTCCGGAACTTCAGTATATTGACAATACAGTCAGGCTAGGGTCGCTCATGAATGATCTTTTCATAAATTATGATGAAATTAAAAAAGAGATTGCAAAAAATCTCAAAGATCTTATTTCTCAGAATTGAGCTTTTTTGCCAGATCCATTGCTTTTTCCATATCTTGGTTTTCCATTGCCAGATCGATTGAAACATCATAGAGATAGGAAACGACTTCCTTGAACTCTTCTACCTCTTTCTTGGTTTTCAGGCCGGAAATAACTTTCTCCGCTTTTTCAATATTGCGATCTGCAACGGAACTGGCTTCTTCAAGATCTCCCTGATCCCTTATGATCTTGATGAGTGCAACGCATGCTTCAAAATAATTCTCCCAATCTTTCGATTTTTCAGATTCGTCCATTACCTCGCCATAAATTTTCTTTGCTTCAGGTATGGAAGATTTGACTTCGGAAAGCATATCGGCCATTGCGCATCTTATAGACAGTATAAGATTCTGATCTTCCAGCATTTTTGATACTTCCAGAGCATCTGAAAGGGTTGCGGTGGCTATTTTTGGATCTCCAGCCTCATCCTGAAGGTAGGCAAGATTCATCATTTCAAGAGAGATGATATCGGGCTGATCGAGTTCTTTCCGGATATTCAGTGAATCTATGAGATATTTGATAGCGTTGTCAGTCTTGACTCCCTCAAGTCCATAATATGCCTGTGACATCTTGCTAAGAATATCTGCTGTCTCCTCCTTTTTTCCTTTATATTTATCAAGAAGCTGATTAAGCGCCCTTATGGAATCCATATATTTTGTCTTAGTAATGCTCTTCTCTACCAATGCCATGTCACTTTCAAACTCTGTCTTTGCCATTTATATCTCACCATTTCTAATCTTTTCAATCAATTCTTTTGCGTGTGTCACTGATATGTTTTTTTCCTTTATCATCAACTCTGACACAATGTCAATTTCCTCAGGATGTGCCCCCGCCGATATTGCAATGTTTTTTGAATGAAGTGTCATATGCCCTTTCTGTATTCCTTCATTGCTCAGCGCTCTCACTGCAGCAAAATTCTGCGCAAGTCCTACCGAAGCAAGAACACACTGAAATTCAGATGCACTCTTTACTCCCAGAATTTTCATTGATATTTTAGCCTTTGGTATACTTGCAGTTGTTCCTCCGACTGTACCAACTGCAAGGGGTATTTCTATTGAACCTGAAAGATCTCCATTTTCTGTTTTCGAATAGGTTGTCAGAGATTTATACTTGCCATTCAGTGATGCATATGCATGTGCATTGGCTTCGGCTTGTCTCCAGTCATTCATTGTTGCCAGGAGAACTGCATCAATTCCATTCATTATTCCCTTGTTGTGCGTGACAGCCCTGAATGTATCATTTTCAGCGAATCTGGCAGCTTTAATGAATCTGTCAACCATCTTTTCTCCGCCCATCAGTTCTGAAGAAAAGATTGCATTTGATCTCGCGATCCTGAGTGGGGTGAGATTGCTCAATATTCTCAATATTGTCTCTCCTCCGGATATTTCTTCAAGTAAAGGCGCTACCTTTTCTGCCATTGAATTGATTGCGTTTGCACCCATTGCATCCCCCACATCAACTTCAAGGTGCACTATAATAGAGGTGTCATCCCATGGAGCATCCCTCATGGAGAGTTTTTTGGCACCTCTGCCTGATTCTCTGAGCGTTTTGCTTACCGTATTTGCAATAGCGAGGATTTCTCCTTCCCTTGAAACTATCATTGAACGAGCCCGATCCCTGTCACTGATTCCTGAAATCTGGATCTGACCAAACATTATCTGATCTGTAGTATTGCACCTGAATCCCCCGTTCTCCCTTGCAATCTTTGCAGCATTTGAACAGGCAGCTACCACAGAAGGCTCTTCCACAGCCATCGGTATAAGGTAATCGTTTCCATTAATAGTGAAATTTGTCGCAATTCCGAGAGGAATTTCGATATTCATAATTGCATTCTCAATCAATCTAGAGGAAGTTTCCATGGGAAGGGAACCATTGTTGCTCATCACGATGATCTCTTCACGTGTTAGCCCTATTAAATCTGCAATAAGTTTGATCCTGGAATCAATATCCATCTTCCTGAATTCCTGAAGCCTTGAATTTTTGACGGGCATTATAATCCCAATATTTTTTCACCGTATTAAACTATTTAGAATGTTGATGACTATAAATATTAAAAATAAGAATGATCATGAAGAATAGGTCTTTTCAATCTGTACCTGATTTTCAAGCCTTGCAGAGAATTTCCCAATAAACAGGTTGGTGACTGCTGATAACAATAGAAAAACCAGCATTATCTGGAAAAGAAACTGAAATGAATAGTTCAACTGATCATGCATTTCGGTCACGATCATGACACCCGTTGCACCGCCCATAGTACTGCCAATGCCCCATGTCCATGTACTGGCCCTTGTAGTGAGTTCCAGCGGTATTTTCTGTCCAACAAACCCAAGAATTGATGGAAATCCCGTGAAAGCTGCAAAGGAATAGATAGAAAATAAAGACAGGGAAAAATAGAAATTGCCTGTAATCAATATAAAAGGAGTGAAAGCGAAGATAGAAATGACGCTTGAGGCCAGAAGTGCCATGTTTCCGCCTATCTTCTTCGTCAGAAGACCGAAAACCGGCTGCCCCAATATGGGAGTTGCAAGAGCTGAGGAAAGGAACAGGAAGGAAAGGTAGTTGCTGTGATAGGTGGAATCTATGTACTTAAAAGTATATGTTGCAATTGCCATCAGAAACACCGATCTTAGGAATATGGTGGAAGTAAGAACAGACAGAAAACCAATAACGCCGGGATATTCTCTCATTGGCTTCAGGTTGGTATGTTCTGGCCTCTTCTTTGATCTCGCACCGTTTTTCCTGAGTGAACGAGATGAAAGGTAAATGATGACTGAAATCGCAAAATAATAAGTTGAAAATATTATAAGGCCGAAAAAGGGGTTAAAGTCTATGATCAGGATCCCGGCAACGAATAACAATATGGCCCTTCCCATACTTCCAAATGAACCATTTATTCCCAGATATGTTGATGAATCTTTTCCCCTCAGGGAAGTCCGGATAATGCTTGCACCCAGAGGATGATAGAATGCCTGTCCAAATCCCAGTACAATGGCCCCTGCACCGGCAAACAGGTACTTTATCGATAAAGATGAGACAGCAAAACTGAAAGGAACCGCAAATAACAGAACCGATATGCCTATTACGACTATTCCGGCAAACATCAATTCAGGATCCATGTCGCTTGAATCTGAAAGCCGCCCAACAGGTATGCTCGCAATTCCTGATACAAGTATGTAAATTGTCGCAAAAAAACCAAGAATGGTGATGTTCAGTCCCATCGAAGGTTCTGAATAATAAACTATGAGTGATGAAAAAAGCAGAAAAACACCATCATTTGAAAAATGAGCAGCTGAAGTGCTTAAAAGTGCCTTGATGTCTTCTCTCATTCATGCCAAATTACTATGAAATATAATAATTCATTCACACCCAGAATGTGCATACAAATGCAGATTGCTATAAAAAAAATATTATATGACAAGTGATTACAGGGTCAATGGAAAAAAGGTTAGCTGAAGTTGAAATTTCTAAGGATGGAGACGTTTACCTTGCTAGAATAATTCTTCCATCTGGAGAAGTTATTAACCTTGAGAATGAAGATTTTGAAGAAGTTCTTGAACAGGTAAGCAATGACCTTAATGAGAGATTCTCAGACTGAGACATATTTTGCGAGGATGGCCCAGCGGTACGGCGGCAGCCTGCTAAGCTGTTTCTCGTTTAGAGAGCGTGGGTTCGAATCCCACTCCTCGCGCTTAGATTTAAATTTGCAGAAGTTATGCAGTGTTCTAAAATAATATATATTGTGTATAAATATACGATAACTCAGGGGCCCGTAGTCTAGTGGTTATGATGTCGCCCTTACAAGGCGGAGGTCACCGGTTCAAATCCGGTCGGGCCCATATTTCCTAGCATTTCCATACACGCTTTGACTCAGGGAGCATTAAGTATGCCAAGAATATCACTCTATTGTATGAACAAATCTCATAACAGAAAATCCCGCATAATGATGGTTACTGGCGCAATGTTAGTGGTCGTGGCATTAATGGCAATGTCTGTCCAGACTGCCGTTTCTGTGAGACCGGACCAGTGAAATGCCGTGAACGCAACAACAGCGGTCGGCCTGAATTACCTGCCGGAAAGCAATCTGAGCAGCATGGCAGAGGATCAGTACTTATCATGGCTCCAGTTGCACAAAGGTCATGAATACGGATTAAACCAATCCAGCAAAGGTTCCACGCATTACTTGTTTTCTGAGTTCCTGCAGCAGTATAATGGCGCACGGATCCTGCTGAAAGAATTGACGCAGAAGGAAAAGGCTGTTTTCAATCAGGATAATAGAAATGCCGCAATGACACTATCAGCGCAAATCAGGAAAAGACACGGCAATGGAAGTGTTTATGAATTAAGTTCAAACAATGCAACGTTCATCTCTTCTGCCATCTCATCCGCTAACCTACCCGGATCATTCCCTCAGTCTCCGGGAGAATATGTCATGGTATCCATGAACTATTATGGCATATCATGGTGGTATCCCGGTCCATGGTACGCACCATGGCAGGGCCACTGGGGGACGCTTGACTATGGTGAGCACGACATCATAAACCTTCTTTTCGTTGGCTCAGATGCGCAGTACTGGTATAATCATATGTTCAACACAATTGGAACAATACAGACTTATGATGCCGTAGGTGCCTTTCTAACAGGAGGAATAACCGCTGCAGGAACCTATTACGGTATCGCTGCTCTTACAAGTAGTTTGGTTGGGGCCATCGCCGGCATTCTCGTACTCACAGCTTTTTCAATTTATGCCATTCAGACTTACATGGGAAATCAGTTGCATGCCATGTATGACTCCACTTATGCCAATCCCCAGAAAGGAAACCCGAAACTTCTCTGGGAATTCTACGATATTAATTTCTACTATCCGTGGATCACCGTCGTGGGCACATATGCATCGTCGTTCACGTGGAACGGCTATACGAACAGCGGAACTGTGTCCATATTGCCTTACATCCCCGTCGCAAGCAACAACCCGGCTTTTGTCATTGTGGCTAGTGCTTTGTCTGGAGAAACGCACAATTTGGCAAACCGCATTGGATGGGATTCCTGGGGCCAGTATTACGGGTGGCAGTGGTGATTCTTTACAGCCGTTTGGACTCCATAATACTAACATTGGCAGTTGTTATGTTCCTCCTTGCTTTCCGCACGGTAAACAAGAAGGGGCTAGAGAAGCTGAAGGATCAAACTGGGAAGAAACCGTTGAGATATGTTCTTGTCCAAACCATAATACTAATTTCTATTATTCTTGGGGTTTTCCTTATCCTGACAGGTGCGATGAGTTATTTTTCAATATACAACGTTGGAGTATCCGGATGGCAAGCGATAGAATATATATTTATACTGTTTATGATCGCGAGCGTTACACAGTATGTTTCCGAGAAGCTTGACGAGAGGTCCATCAAAGATTCGAAAAAGCCCGGAACATGAATTTTCTTCCAATACGGGCACCGCGGGAAGGATAGGGGAGACGTTTAGACACCTTTAGTATAGACTCACTTATACCTGTAATGAAGTCCGGTCGGTCCCATAAATATAGTGTGGATATATAGTATTATGAAGATTTTATATTCCTAAATGGCTGAAACTAGCTTTGGCGTTGCATTAACGTGAGAGCCTCCATGGTTGGAACTCGAATAATGTTTATTAGATAAACTGAAATGTGTGTACAATGGCCCCAGAAGTTGAGATGGACATTAAAGAAGTAAGGCTCACCGTCGAAAAGCACCTTAAGGACTTGGGTATAGAAGGACCGGCCAGGATTGCATCCGCAAAATTCTATCAAGGTTATTGGGATGTTGTTGTCGTTTATTCAAGAGACATAGAAGTTGCCGATAAAAAGCAAAAGACAGGCATAATTGCCGTATTGGTAATAAATGATAGCACCAGAAAGGTTGAGACATTCCGGGAGAATCCGACATAAGGGCGCTTTTTTACATGGGATTGATTATAAACCAGATTGAGGTAAAGGGTACAGTTAAGACTATCAAAGTCTCCGCTTTGATAGATTCTGGAGCTGAAGGGAACTACATTAGCGATGTATTGCCCAATGGAATTAGACCAGAGCAACTTGGATTTATATCTTACAGTGAAATTCCTGTTTCAATGCCAGGATCCTCTTTCAGAGAACTGCATGGATCCCTGACATTTGATAAACTGACACTCAACGGATTTGTCGTTTCTGAACCGGAGTTCATTATCCTCGACAATATGGATTTTCCAGTTATTATCGGAGTGGAAATCCTTCAAATGATAGGTTTGAAACTGGATTTCAGAACCGACACTTTGATAATCTGAATAATGGAATTTCTTAGAATACATTAAGAAACTTTTGTCCAGTTTCGTTTTTCCATTTCTTCATTAGAGTGAGGTCCGCGATAAAGTTGATATATTTAGGATACCGAATATGTCAATAAAGAAAGATGATAAAATATTTCCCAACAAAGTTGAAAGTCCCGAAAGCCTCTGGGCAGACTTTGGAATGATGATATCAAATTTCATGAAAATTTCTAGGAGAAATTCCAGAAAGGCAGGGCTCACATTACCCCAAGCTCGGACATTGCGATGACATCGTTTCAAAAAAGATTTCTCCGAAAGAACTATCATACTATTCAGGGACCAGCCTTCCCAGCATTACCGACTTACTTGACGTGTTGGTCTCATTAAATTATGTATATCGGTTCAGAAGCAAGGAAGATAGAAGGAGAGTAAAAATATCAATCACGGAGAAAGGTACAGAGAGGCTGCTTAAGTTTCAGAAATTGCAACGGTCAATGACTGAGAAACTTTAGAAATCACTCGACCATGAAGACCTGATGGATTTTTCAAGAATTATAGCAACTATGGTGAAGGCTCTGAGTACTATGGAGAAAGTGTATGATGAATAAATGACCCTTAGCAAGCAACAATGTGAAAAATCAATAATAGAATGCCACCAACATTTCAATCGTATCTGATAATGGTTGGAATTGTACTGGGGTGCTAATGGGTGCTCTTGACAACCTTATTGTAACAACGGCAATGCCTGCTATTGTTAGTGCGTTACACCAACCCAACGGTCTCGCATTCCTGATTGATGCTTATATAACTTCATCTGCGGTCGGAATGGTAATATTTGGCGGCTTTCTGACCATGTGGATAAGATAGTGGTTCTGCCTGTAACATTAGTTATCTTCATCATATGGTCAATACCGGCGGGATTAGGTCAGAATCTGTCTAAATTGATTGAGTTCAAAGTGATTCAGGGACTCGGAAGTGATGGATTTCTTTTCGTAGGACTTGCTGTGATTTTACCTCCGAGTGCACGGGCGAAGTTGAAAGGCGCTGTAACCAGTATAGCGTTTCCTAATTATTATTGCGATACTAGGACATTATCTTTCCGTGCATTTTATCCACTTTCCATTTCCATGTGAAGACTACGTGCTCATCATTCAAGACCTGATCAATCCCGTAGGAAAGGGACTTGTCTATGACGTGGTTATCTTTGTCATTTTTGCTCCCGTAGCCTTTCCAATGGAACTAACACTCTTCTCGTCAGCATCCATCAGGATGAACCTTGCCCTATTATGCTCATTCATTGAGGTTGATCCGGAACTTACAATACTCTCATGCATTTTCCTCTCCCCCCGCTTGAGCACAATATGAGGTTATGTTTTCTGAAACACCATGATATCATATGGATTTCAGGTGTAAATAATAGCATTGTTGATTGGGAAACATTATACCAGATAAATTCAGGTGTTGTGTAATGGCTGAAGAACAAGATATATACAGCATTGAGGAGTTCGAATGTTGTTAAGGCCTGTGAATACATGGATATGATCATCTGGCCTGTTGATGGAGGATTGAATTCTCATCAGGAATACTATAGAGAAACATAAGAACTTTATTATAGACTTGCCTGATTTGTTTCCATGGATGTCAAAATTCCTTTCACATTCATTTCAGGCCATTTGATTGTTATCCCGATAACTTTGAATGATGAGGAACATAAATTTATTCTTGATACCGGAATTGGCGTTACTGTCATTTCCAGAAGAGTTGCTGAACATTTTAAATTGAACCCCGATAGTTCGTTTTCCGGTAAGCGAATGTCGGGGCAGGAGGTTTCCATTCAGCTTGCAAGTATGAAGTCGGTTGGAGTGGGGCCAATTAAAAAAAGTGATGTGACTGTAGGGATTTTTGATATGTCATCCTTTCCTCCAGAATTAGGCGAAATTAGTGGAATACTGTCCCCGGGATTTCTTGAAGAAGTCGTATTTACAGTCAACTATCAAACCAATGAAATCCTGTTAAGGGACGATTCGTTTATAATAGAGGATTCTGGCACAACCATCTCCCATATAGACCTCAAAAAGGAAGGCCCGTCTCTTTCCATATACATTGATGCCATAATACCGTCAGAAAGATTGGTTAAACTGGAGGTTGACAGTGGGAGCAGAATTTTAATTCTCAATTCTGCTTTTATGGAGGAGTTGAATATCGGAAAAGAAGAACCCGATACTAAGATCTTCAGGGGAACTGATGAGAGCGGCTACAACTTCACAAGATACCTTTCCACTTTAGACGGAAAAATTTCTATTTCGAAAGCGGAAGAGATATTTCAGGTGAAACCGAAAGTCATGTTTCAGGATATAGTTTATGACGGGTTGCTCGGAACTGAATTCCTGAAGAACTATAATGTGACCTATGATTTACTGCACAAAAAAATGGGTTTTTCTGCGTTTAAGCCTTAATTCACTTTTATTATTATGAACAATTCTCATTTTCCTGTTTCTGCGTTCTATAATCAATAAAATGGTGCAGAACTCAGTTAATCTCTCTCTGTTGCTGCTTTGACGCGTTGAGCAGCTGCTGAAACAGAAAATGCAATTTTCAAACTTTCAGCAAGATCCATCCCTTTCCGGGCATACTCAAGAGAATTATCTTTTTTTCCCGTCAGTTCTTCCAATCTGCTATAAGTCAGAAAGACGAATACCAGTGCATTCTGCAGATTCATTTTATTTGCGAGTCTTTCTGCCTTGCGGCAATAGTCTGTGGCTTTCCTGAATTCACTACGATCTGCATAAATTTCACTCACAAGCAGATTACTCAGAGGAAGTGTGAGTTTAAACTTCATCTCTTCACGCAGTCTTAGTGATTTCAGTGCAAATTGCAATCTTTCCTCACCATCCACATGATCTGTTAGGTGGCGAAATGCCAGAGACAGGGCAAATTTATTCTTATGCTGTTCCGCAAGATTCATTGCGCGAATATAATAATCCCTAGCCCTTCCCCGGTTACCTTCCATTTCAAATGTCAAGCCAACGAAAATAAGAGATTCAGGAAGATTAAACATGTCTCCAGCCTCTTCCAACAAATTTGCACCATTCATCAATGTTTTCTGTGCAACCTGAATTTCCGGCTTTCCTGTTACAAGATTGTGATAATACTGGTTCTGGCCCTTTAGAAAAATAGAATTGGCCATAAGAAATTTGTCATGAAGTTCATTAGCCATTTCCTGGAGAGAATTGAGAGTTGCATTTATCAGATCATCTCCCGATCCTGTGTAAAAGTAGGTGTTCACCATAATTTTTCCACACGTTTGGAGAAATTTCGCCTTATCGGCCAGTTGGATTTCAGGCAGTTCCAGAAATTCAGTTGATACCTTGAGCGAATATACTGCTTTGTTGAGCATTCCTTCATAATAATACATATTTGACGTATCGCCAATTGCTTTGAGAATGCGTGAGAAATTAGAATGTATTCCCCTGATTCCTGTTGTCTTGCTTGTCAGATTGTGCAGTTTTGCCATTTATATTTCACCACAAATCCCAAAAAAGAATATTGACAGTAAATTAATAGTTTATGAAGGTTCTAATATTCTCTTCATGTCTGAATACTACCTGTGAGAGATGATCAAATTAAACATGGCAAGGCTTCATGTTAAATTGCGATAAAGTTTATCCAAATACGAAGAAATCAGTTAAGCAAAAAGACACACTAAATCAGAAAACTTATTTTTAGAGAGATAAAAATTATAATATTACTTTGTAGAAAATTGGAATATAAAAAAATTAATGAGAAAGTGCGTAGTCAGTTTTGAACTGCCTGAGATCCTTAATGTTTACCTTAACCTCCTCAATTTTCTGCTCAAGATCCTGGATGATTTCCTCAAGTATCTCGTCAAAATCCTTTGAAAGTCTGTAACCATGGACTGGTCTGCCCTTCCCTTCCTTCTTCATGTTTCTTTTGTTTATCCAGCCCTTTCTCCTGAGCCACTGCATTGCAATGGAAACCTCTGGCTGTCTCAGTCCTGTCTCCCTCTCTATTTCTACACTTGTTACCTCTTCCTTTCCCTTTGCGTAAACAAGTGTGAAGGCAACGCTTCTCGGTATGCTTGACATAACAAGAATCTTTGCCATTTTGTTTTCTTCAGTAGACATTGTCATACTTATCAATACCTAATATAATTATCACATATATATTCTTATAAAAATAAGTTTAAAAACTTACATACAACAAAATAAAATATGACATCCTATCCATCGCAAGCTCAATGGCTTTCTTGCCCATATTTTTTGTAAGTTTAAAATTATTTAGATTTGGCAAGTGCTTCCAGTTTGCTTATAACTGTATAGAGTTCAGCCCTTCCATGTGAAGGTACATTGGGATCATTTGAACTTTCATCCAGAATTGCGATCGCAGTTGCACATCTAATGTCAAGGCTCGTCTTGTTCTCATCCATTTTTGTTTTGGCATCCTGTGCATTCTTCCTTACATTCTTTGGGACAGATGTGTCCTGAGACATCTCATCCAGCAGATACACCACTTCATCAAACAACTTTTTGTCCATATTTATCACTCCACAAAAATTCTCCTGTTCTCCTTCTTAATTCCTATAACCATCATTGTTTTTGAGTCCTTCACTCCGGGTATTTTGCTTAACTTGCTAAGCAGATATTTCTGGAACTCACCGTATGTAGGGAATCTTACCTTTACCAAAATGTCAAATTCCCCTGTAACGACGAAAACATCTTCGACATTGTTCTCGTGAAGAACAAGAGTGGCGATGTTCTCCACCTGACTGATATCAACTCTGAGGCCAACGATTGCAGTAACTATCTTCTTGTCATAATACCTGTCCATGTCATCTTCCACAGTGTGATTTTCCATTAAAGCACCTCAAAAAGTTTATAGTAATTGAGTTCGACTTTTTAAAGTTTACAATCTGTCAGGAAAAGTAACATAAAAGAAATTGTCCATGCTTTATAAGCTGCCGGATTCTTATCATGTTCTGCCTGAAACATTTTTCCAAAGACATTTCCATATATACTGAAATCACAAAAATATTAAGATGCCAAATTCAATCAGGTATTATGATAAACAGGCAACTGGCAATGAAAGTGAAATCTCTGATGCCATCGAGAGAAAGAGAGAGTGACGTCAACTCGCCAGTTTCCATGTGGAATGAGCTTGATAGATTGCGTGGGAAATCTGAGGAAACTGCAGTTGTCATATTCAGGACAAGAGGCTGCGCATGGTACGATTTTTCGTCCTGTTCCATGTGCGGATACTTCAATGATGTCAATACAAATGTTACACTTGAAAACCTTAAATCCCAGATGGATAAAATGAATGATTTTATTGAAAGCCAGAAGGTACTCAAAGTCTTCACCTCCGGAAGTTTCCTTGATAGAAGGGAGGTGCCGGATGAGGCTCTGCATTACTTCATTAAGACAATAGGCGGGAAGGTTGAGAAACTTCTGGTGGAATCCAGGACTGAATTCATAACTGAAAAAACCATGATGCCGCTGAAAGATAGCGGAATATCAACACGAATTGCCATAGGAGTTGAAAGCACAAATGATGCCATCATCAAGAACAGTATCAACAAGGGAACCAATTTTAAAAAATTTGTGGAAGCAGCGAACAGAGTCAGAAACACCGGCTTTGAACTCAGGAGTTATCTTCTCCTAAAGCCCCCTTATCTTGGCGAAGAATTAGCGGTGAGAGATGCAGTAAAATCAGCACAGGACTGCGCGCCATACTCAACGGATGTATCCGTAAATCCCATGAACATACAGAAAAACACACTGGTTGAGTCTCTCTGGAAGAAGGGGATCTACAGGCCCCCATGGCTCTGGAGCGTTGCAAGGGTGCTATTGGAATGCGAGAAATTGCCAGTAGAGGTTCTTTCTTATCCAACAGGCGGGAATTCTGAAAGAGGTGCGCACAACAACTCGAAGGATCCTGATCTTCTTAAACTCATATTTGATGCCTCTCTTGAACAGAACTTTGATGCTCTGAGAGAGTACTACAATAAGGCAAACCTGTCAGTCTACAGAAAGTACATGGAAGTGGAAGGGGGCCTTCCTGAGACAGTGGATATGGATTCGAGAATAAGGAAGATGAAGAGCGGCGCGGTGGAGTTCTGATGGATACAAGACATAAGGAAGAGAGAGAACTCATAAGGAAAATTTTTGAAACGGCAGGAATTTCTGCGCCTAAAGATGATTGTTCCATTGTACCCCGAAAAGACACAAACATTCTTCTTACGATGGATTCCATAACACTCAGAACCCATATTCCTGAAGGTGTAAGTGCATTCAATGCAGGAGAATTTTTCGTCAACATAAACCTGAGCGATGTTGCAGCTATGGCTGCAGAGCCTGAGATTTTTATGGCATCTTTCGTGATCAGGGATGACCTGAGTGAAGAATATATCTCAGAATTTGTGAAGGGAATGAAATCGGCACTTGAAAAATTTAATGTCGGGTATATAGGGGGAGATACAAAATCTGGTGAAGATAATGTGTTCACCGGATTTTGCATGGGAGAACAGCTCAAGGATATGACCAGAAAAAGATCAGATATAGGAAAGGATCAGATTGTTTGCGTCACCAACTCTATAGGGAGAGTTGGGGCAGCGTTCCTTAACTATAAACACGGTGTAGACCTAAAAAATGCTGCAGAAATAATTCGGATTGAGCCAAGAATAAAGGAAGCTCTGGAACTGAGCAGACTTGGGGCACGATTCATGATGGATATTTCTGATGGCCTGTTTGGTTCCATATCACAGATGAAGGATGATTATGGAATAGGATTCAGGATAGTTCAGAGTGAACTTCCACTTCATCCTTCAGTTTTCAGGACTTCGGAAAGGTATGGAATCCCTGCTCTGGAAATTGGATGCAACATAGGCGGCGATTATGAACTCCTGTTCACCATAGAAAATGACAACTACGGTGAATTTTCCAAAAAAATGAGTGAACTTGGAATAAATGTAAGTTATATTGGAACCACATGGGAAGGCGGCAATATGATTTTTGATGGGGAAATGTGGAACAATATAGATAAAAAAGGCTGGGATAATTTTTCAAAGGAGTATTGAAATTTTCACATTCCTTCCGTCAATGTCCCATTCCTTCTCTGCGTTAAAGATCTTCCTATCTGGATTTATTAAATCTTCCGTGAGAGTCTCATCCTTTATCCTGTTTCCGAAATGCTTCAGAACCACATTTGTGAGCTCGTCTCCTTCAACGCAAACTTTTATTTTTCTGTCATATTCCAGATTCAGTTCCTTCCTCATTATCTGTATACGCCTTACTATCTCCCTGCTCAATCCTTCCTGCTCCAGTGCTGTATCAATTTCCCTGTTGAGATAGACTTCTATTCCAGAATCGCTTTCCATGACGAACTCTGGATCTGGGACATCCGTGAAAAGCAGTGAATTATCCGGGAGTTTTATTCCCATAAACTCTGCATGATCTTTCAGGAATGAACTGGCTTTTCCATCCCTGTTGGCATTTTCAACAAGGCTGAGGAATGAATTGAGATTTGATTTGAGCAATGGTGCGACCACAGACATATTTGCCTTTGCGACTGAACTCAGGGGCCTTTCCTTCTTTCCTATTATTGAAATTATCTTTGCATTGAGTTCTTCAGATATTGCATCTACCCCTTCCTTTATTATGCTTTCTGCATAGATCAGGATGCTTTTAACCGGCTGTCTTCCCTTTATTCCTGCAGACTGCCTTGCTCTTCTGGTGAGTTCAAGTGCAGTGAGTGCAGATTCCATTGCCTTTTCCATGTCTTGATTTACCATCTCTGGATCATGTTCCGGGTAAAGCGCAGCATGAACACTCAGAGAATTTTCATGGAGGTTCCTGTATATGTATTCTGTCGTAAATGGGGCTATGGGAGCAAGCAACAGGCATATGGTCTCTATGGCAGTGAACAGCACACTGTATGATGGCAGCTTATTTGTGAGTGGAACGGATGAATCCCAGAATCTTCTCCTTGAAAGCCTGAGATAGGAGTTTGATGTCTCTTCTATAAGGCGTGCTATGTATCTCTGGGCATCGTGGAATTCGTACGAATCCATAGCTTTTGCCGTATCCGATATGGTCGTGTTTATTCTGGAAAGAAGCCACCTGTCAAGAAGGTTGTCACTGTGCATTATTCCCTTATGAACATATCCATCCAGGGACGCATTGGATGCAAAGAAACTGTAAAGATTGAGAAGCGTGCCAAGTATTTTGGTTTCGTTCTCCCTTACCAGTTTATCCACAAGAGGTTTGGGTTTCCATACTGCTGTCGAATAAAAGAACAGCCTTGATGAATCTGCACCAAACCTGTCGAGAAGTTCCATGGCAAGAACGCCATTTCCCTTGCTCTTGCTCATCTTTTTACCAGTTTCGTCAAGTATGAATTCAGCACACAGAACGTTTTCATATGCATTTGTCCTGAAAAGCATGGTAGATATTGCATGGAGTGTGTAGAACCATCCCCTTGTCTGATCTATGGCCTCTGATATGTAAGATATTGGGAGTTCCGGAGGTTCAGTCCTTTCATGCGGATAATGGAGTGCTGCATAAGTTGCACTTCCTGAATCAAACCATGTGTCTATTACAAATGGCTCCCTTTTCATCTTTCCTCCGCATTCGCCGCATTTCAGGTATATATTGTCCACATATGGCCTGTGCAATTCCTGTGGCAGTTCTTCAGCACCGTTTTCAAGCAGTTCTTTTCTTGAGCCTATGGCTTTGGTGTGCCCATTTTCGCATGTCCATACAGGCAGGGGTGTCCCCCAGTACCTGTTCCTTGAGAGGTTCCAGTCCTTTGCGTCCTCTATGAAGTTCCCAAATCTCCCATTCTTGAGATGATCCGGGACCCAGTTGACTCGTGAGTTGTATTCCACCATATCCTTTGAATAGGCAGAAACGCGGATGAACCATGCATCTGTTGGATAGTAAAGAAGAGGGGTGTCGCACCTGTAGCAGAATGGATAAGAATGCTCGTATTTTTCGCTTTTAAGGACAAGTCCCTTCTCCTTGAGATACTTCACTATAGGAATATCTGCTTCCTTCACGAACATGTCCTTCCACGGGAGTTTTTCGTCTCTGAATCTTCCATGCAAGTCCACCGGATTGAGTAGGCCTGTGCCGTATTTCTTTCCCAGATCAAAATCTTCAGTCCCGAAGGCAGGGGCTGTGTGTACTATGCCAGTTCCTTCGTCCAGTGTGACATGATTTCCATCGACTATCCTGCATGACTTATTGCCTGCTTCAAGAAACTCTATTGGACGGATATAATCCTTGCCAAGAAGTTCTTTTCCCGGGTAAGTTTTAAGTATTGTATGATCTCCCGGAAATATCTTTGAAACAAGATTGCTGGCAACTATATACACGGTTCCCTCGTATTCCACGTCTGCATATTCCACTTTGCTGTTCACTGCAAGAAGCAGGTTCGACGGGATTGTCCAGGGTGTGGTTGTCCATGCGAGCACATATCTGTCGTCATCCTTGAGCCTGAACTTGACATATATGGATGTGTCTTTCACATTTTTATATCCCTGTGCGAGCTCGTGTGAACTGAGTGTGGTTTCACATCTGGGGCAGTAAGGGGATATCCTGAAATCCTTATACATGTCTTTTCTTTCAAATAATGTTTTTAAAGCCCACCATTCACTTTCTATGTAATCGTCCCTGAGTGTCACATAAGCTGTGTCCCTCTTTATCCAGTATCCTATGCTCCTGTCTACCTGATTCCAGTCATCTATGTACCTGAACACGCTTTCTTTGCAATATTTGTTGAACTTCTCAACACCAAATTTTTCAATTTCATCCTTGGTCTTGAAACCAAAGTGTTTTTCAGCCTCCAGTTCCACTGGAAGGCCATGGCAATCCCATCCTGCATCCCTTCGCTCTATGCTGTACCCCTTCATTGTCTTATACCTGAGAGCAGTGTCTTTCATTGCTCTGGTGAGCGCATGTCCCACATGGGCCCTTCCGTTGGCTGTAGGGGGGCCCTCGAGAAATATGAATTTTTTTGAGTTTTTCCTGGATTCAGTAATTTTCTGGAATATATTTTCTGATTCCCAATACTCCAGAACTTCCTTCCATATGCTTCGTATGTTGGTATTATTATTGATCGGCTTAAAACTCATTTCGTTCTTCACAGTATTCAAAACTAACTCATAAAACTATTTAAATGATTAAACGGATAAACCCTAATAAACCAATTAATAATACACCATCATGAGTTTTGACAGTTATGAAAAATTGCTTAATGACGCTTCAGACATTCTTTCGGCATCCACAGTGAGCCAGGAGAGGCTCAAGATTCCAAAACCAATGCTTATGGAAGAGGGAAAACAGACCATCGTGAGGAATTTCATGGACATACTGGACATTATAAACAGGAATGACAGGGATGTTTCCAAGTTCTTCATGAAAGAGTTCGGCATCGGAGTCAATGTGGAGGGAAGAAGACTCATAATCAACAGGAAAGTGACGGATGAGGAGTTCAATACAAAACTTGAGCAGTACCTGAATGTATACGTCAGATGTTATGAATGCAACTCTCCCGATACAGAAATTGTGAAGGAGGGAAGAGTTAATGTGATCAGGTGCAAGGCATGTGGTGCCCAGCATCCAATCAGCCCTTCAAGGGAACTTACAATAAACAGGGATCAGATAGAAGAGGGCAAGAAATACACCGTTACCATAACAGAACTGGGAAAATCCGGAGAAGGGAGAAGCAAGCTCTATGGATATACCATAATTGTTCCTGGAACAAAGAAAGGGCAGACAGTTCTGGTAGAAGTGAAGAAGATAAGAGAAGGTACTGCGATTGCCCAGATTGTCAAATAACATAGCCCTTGCTGATACAAATATACTGATTTATTCTGTCAGGCAGAAAATAGATCTGATTGGTGAGGTGAAATCTCTGAGTTTTAATCTTGTTACTTCCACCTGCGTAATGGAGGAACTCTCTAAACTCTCGCACAGAAATGCATATGCAAAGATTGCAAAAGACGTATATTCAGAAATTGAAGTTGTTCATGGCGAAGGACTTGGAGATGACTGCATTCTTGATGCATGCAGCAAAAATAACCTTGTTCTTATCAGCAATGACAGAATACTGTGCGACAGGGCTATGAAAAAAGGAATAGCTGTGTTGAACATTGAAGATGGGAGAAAATTGACATGGAGAAGATAGATAAGCTCAATGAGAAATATTATCACATCCTTAAGGTGATAGCCCAGAAGAAAGGTGACGAGAAACATCTCAGAATCACATCCGGTGAACTTGCTTCCCTCACTGGAATGAGCCAGCAGAATGCCTCAAGGATTATTCTTGAAATGGGAAATGAAGGGATAATCGACAGGAAAATTTCAGGAAGGCATCAGGATATCTCAATAACTGAAACAGGACTGGATATCCTGTACGGAGAATTTGCTGAACTTTCCCAGATTCTTGGGACGGGAAAATCCACATCCATTAGCGGTATTGTCCAGAGTGGGCTTGGAGAGGGCAGGTACTATGTTGCAAAGAAACCATACCTTGTTCAGTTCAGTGAAAAACTGGAAATGATTCCTTATCCCGGAACACTCAATGTGAAGGTTGACAACAGCGATGAAAAAACTTTAAGGCATATCAGGGCAAGAAAGGGCATCCTCATTGAGGGATTCAGTTCAGACGACAGAACCTATGGTGCTGTCAAGGCATTCAGGTGTTCCATAAAGGGAGTTGCTTGTGCACTGATTTTCCCGTACAGATCAATTTACCGGGATGTCATGGAAATAATTTCTCATATTTATCTGAGAGAAACATTGAATCTTAAGGACGGAGACAGCATAGAGATAAAATTTGATTTCTAGAAGTTATTTTCTGTTTTAGATCGAAACGTCAAGTCTCCCCGATATTATTTCCTCTTTCAACTTTTTTATTCTTTCCATTACCTGTCCCTCAGAGAGGCTGCATTCTAGATATTCCATGTACAATTCAAAGGATTCCTCATTGATTTCCCTGCCGCTGTAAATTGTCACAGCTCCGCAATTCTTTGAAGCGTCAAAATTCAACCTGTATGTGCATAACAATGTAATGTTGTGCCCCTCCATATATTCCGTATGTTTAAAAAGATCATTCATCTATATCAACCCGTCAAGCCCATGCTCCCATATATTTCTCAAATGCGATATTTCGAGATCAATAAGTTTCTGGGCATCATTCCATATTTCTGCCTTTTTGCCAACCGTGGCCCCTATTCTTGAAATTTCCATTTCGCCAAAAATTTTCAACACCTTTTCTACATTCTCTTCCCTGACTTCCATTATGATCCTGTTTCCTGACTCAGAATATATCTTGTTTGAAAATCTTTCGTCGGAATACCCTGAAAGATCTAATCTGAAACCAATTCCTGAACCGAAGGACATCTCAAGAATTGCAACTGAAAGCCCACCTGTGGATATGTCATGAGCAGATTCGAGGAGGGAATGTTCATTGCAATTCAATACACGTTCCTTCAATTGTAGAAGTTCTTCCAGATCAATCTTGTCCAGAGAACCTCCTGCATAACCTCTTTTTGATGCGTAAAAGCTGCCTGCAAGGTTTCCGCTTGAACTTCCAGCGACAAGTATGGCATTGTTCTCACCCTTGAACTCTGGAGTCAGGACTCTTCTGTAGTCGCTTATTATTCCTGTCAGAAGTATATTTGGAGTTGGAGGAATATCATTTCCTTCAAGCTCATTATAGAAACTTACATTTCCTGCAACCACAGGGAGTATTGTTTTCCTGCAGAAATCACCTATTGCTTTAACGCTTTCAACAAACTGGGACATGATGTTCATTTTGTCTGGATTCCCAAAGTTCAGGGCATCTACTACGCTGTGTGGATTGCATCCCAGTGAAATGAGATTGGTGTATGATCTTGATAATGAGAAAATTGTGCCAAGATATGGATCTTCCTTCATCGCGCTTATGTTGCACCCTGATGTGATGCCTATTCCATAATATCCATCATCTGAAACACGCATTACGGCACCATCTGAATGTGTTTCCCTGTTTGGTATGCCAACTATGGGTTTGATAACTGTATCTCCGCGTACAGTGAAATCGTACTGCCTGATAACATTGAATTTGGAGGAATTGTTGTAATCTGAAAGGAACTGTTCGAGATCCGAATTGAAATTATCAGGATCAGGTGGCTGAATCCAGTGCTTAATCTCATCCTTTCCGATAAAATATGGCTTCGCATATACTGGCCCGGAAGTGAGAAATTCCAGTGGAAGATCCATGACAATTTTATCTTCGAAGTATAATTTCATCCTCTTGCCGGAAACAGATTTTCCAATCACGCTGTGATCAATATCCCACCTTTCCATGATTTCGCTGATCTTTTCAACATCTTTCTCATGCGCACTCAAAAGCATTCTTTCCTGGCTTTCACTTATCCATATTTCCCACGGTGCCATGTTTGATTCCTTAAGAAAAACCTTATCTAGGTGTATCTCTCCGCCTGATCCGCCTGCGAGGCACATCTCGCCTGCAGCACTTGAAAGTCCCCCTCCTCCAAGATCTTTCATCCCCGATATGAGACCTGCACTGTTTGCTTCAAGAATTGCATGAATAAGCGGTTCCTTGATAATTGGATTTCCAAGCTGTACAGCTTTCCTGTTCTCGGCTACGTCTGATACAAGTGTTCTGGATGCAAAATTTACGCCATGTATTCCATCTCTTCCGGTTTTTCCGCCTGCGAGTATGAGTATTTCATCATTCCCTCCCACTCTGCTTCTTCGTATGTCTTTATCCTTTACTATTCCCACACATCCGGCATTTACAAGGGGAACGCCTTCAAATTCATTCCCGAAATAGAGATGCCCTGCAACAGTAGGTATTCCCACCCTGTTTCCATAATCTCTGATGCCGCCTACAACCCTGTTAACAAGAAATTTTGTATTCAGCATCCCATGTTTTTTTTCAGATTTTCCATCGCCCAGATATAGGGAATCTATGACTGCAATGGGTTGTGCTCCCATGCATAAAATATCCCTCAGTATTCCGCCAACGCCTGTTGCAGCGCCACCATAGGGTTCAATTGCACTAGGATGGTTGTGGCTTTCCATCTTAAGTGCATAATTTGTTTCTCCTTCGATCTTGACTATGCCTGCATCATCCTCCATTGCAAGCACCGTATAATCCGTCTTCAATCCGCCAAGATATTTTTTAAGATAAACCTTTGAAGACTTGTAGCAGCAATGTTCACTCCATGCCTGTCCCATTGCCTGCAGTTCTGTTTCTGTTGGCTCTCTTCCCATTTTTGAGAAATAGTGCCTGAGGCGAATCATTTCCTCAATATTCAGGGAAAGTCCCATCCCCTCACTGAGTTTTAGAAGGGATATTTGGTCGAGATCGCTTATTTTTAAAGTGCCATAAAAAGATTCCTTATGAACCTTATTCATCATTCGTCACCGATGATAGTTATCTCGTATTTGTTGATTACCGGATTGATTAGGAGATTTTCTGCTATTGATTTTGCCATCCCCATGGCAGTATGTGCATCTTCCGAAAACATGAACTCGTAAATCTTCATTATTCTTGTGCCTTCTATGGTGTCATATCCCAGAACACCAAGATTGTGGTGAAGTGTGGAAGCTTCCGGATCTTCTACGCCTTCTAGATAGCTTATCTCTATTCTGATCCTGACCATATTAACCCCTTATGATTTCTATGATTAAATTACTTTACATTCTTAATGGAGTCTATTATAGGTCTCAATGTCGCTGCCACATTCTCAGATTTCTCTGCCACCGTGCCAGTTACTATTATATCGGCACCCGACACTGCAGCATTTTTTGCTGCTTCAGGTGACCTGATGCCTCCGCCCACTATGATGGGAATTTTCACCTGGCCCTTCACTTTGCTTATCATCTCCATGCTTATAGGATAAGTGGCCCCGCTTCCTGCCTCCAGATAAATGATCCTCATCCCGAATAATTCTGCAGTAACAGCATATTCCATTGCGTCGGTGTACTGTTCAGGGCCAATAAGCATAGCCTTGCCAACCTTTCCTACCGTCATTCCCGGTGCAAATACCAGATAAGCCATGGGAATTGATTCTACCCTGCTTTTCTTGACTATGATTGAAGCCTTTTTCTGGTGATCGATGATAAATTCCCTGTCTGCAGAGTTGAGGAGTGACATGAAGAAAATGGCATCTGCGTGAATGGTAAACATGCTGGATGAGCCGGGAAATATGATTACTGGAATATTGCATCTTGACTTTATTTTCTGTGTTGCCTCATCCATTTCCTTTGAAGAAAGATGTGTGCTTCCGCCTATGAGAATGTAATCGGTACCGGCTTTTTCTGCCTGTTCCGCTATAATAGCGCTTCCATCTGGTCCGGATGTGGCCGGATCTATCAGTGTCATGTGTATTTTACCAGATTCAAGTTTTTTAATCATACTTTCATAAACATTCAAAATATACCACCAACTGTGAAAGATAGCAATCCAAGCATCATTGACAATTTAGACATGTTCTGCCCTTTTTTATAATCTCTGTACTGCATTATCATAGTTAAAATAAACGATATGTCACAAACAATCACAACAAGGAGATAATATATGCTTAGAATGTGGAATACATAAGGAAGAATGGAAATGCATACGGTCATTATTATGAAAACAGATGAGAGATTGAGAGCTGCTTTCTTTCCGTGCATCTTTGGAAATGTGTTCCGCCCAGTGTCTCCCTCCATATCCTGAACATCCTTGATAAGCTCCCTGGAAACGTTTGAAAGAAATGCAAGCAGAAACATAAGGAAAAGCCTCTCAGGATTGTAGAAGACAATACCCCCATACAGAAATATCGCCCCAATGAGGGCGCTGATCATCATATTTCCTGGAAGCCCCATTTTCTTTCCCCTGTACTCGTATAATATTAAAAGGACTTCTGCAAACACCACAACAGGAAAGGAAATTAACGGAAGGAAAACTAATGATATAATGAGTGCTGCGACATAGAGTGATATATACAGGTACGTAGCAGCCTGTTTACTTACAGTGCCTGAGGGAATAGGCCTATCAGGATGATTTATCTTGTCTATTTCTGCATCCAGAATGTCATTCATTATGTTTCCGCCTGAAAGCACGAGAAAAACTACTGATGAAGCGATGGCAACTGGGATCGGATGGTATATTATTCCGCTCCCTATGGCAACAATGGAGGAAATTACAGTCCCTATGATGGCCATTGCAGCATTGACCGGCCTGAAAAGTCGCAAAATGGAATTCATCTACCACCTAATGCACGGTATTTATTTATTATTTTTGAAAAGCAGAATCTGTTTATGCGGATAACATAATAAGTGATATGTTTTTGTGGAAAGAAACTTAATTGACAATCAGAAGATTATCCTGAGCAGAAGTGTGTACAGTTTTTTCTTCGGGAATGTTGTGAAAATGAAATTCCATGTTTCCTCAGAAAATGGCCTTGTGACAATTTCCATTAATTTGTAAATCATAGCACCCAAAAATATCTCAATGACAAGTGCGTATGAGGGTATCATGCTGATTCCTATTGTGTAGTAGAACACCTGGACGAACGCAAACATGATCAGGGAAGAAATTGTGATTTTTAAAAGAGGAACAAGATTCATCACTCCCTTCACCTCTCTCCGGAACATAATGCTGTTGATGGCAAATGAAACAATATATGTTGACGTATAGCCGAAAGCTGCCCCTTCAAGCCCGATATAGGGTATGGTAATGACTGATATGAAAAAATTAACAATCAGTGAACTTGAACTTGATATTAGGAATACCTTTGTCTTCTTCAGCGAGTTGAGGCCCTGTGCATATATATTCGATGTGAGGAAGAATGGTATGATGAGAAGGATTGTTTCCATTGCATACTGTCCGCCCACATAACCCGGGCCTATGAAAACAAATAGGGCAAGTGGCGTGATGGATGCAAGCCCGAAGGATACGGGAAGTATCAATCCGTTCAGAAGATCTATGGAAGTTGACATTCCGTACCTGAAACTCTGCATGTCTCTTGTTCCCCTATAGTACGAAAGTTTCGTCAGTAGAATATTGTTGAAGGGGCCCACAAGAAACAGTACAGCTGTGGAGAAAAGCAGTGCATAAGTGTAAACTCCCAGCAGTGCAACTGTAGTGAGACCTGTGACTATGAGCCTGTCAGCGTATGCTGCACCTGTAGAGATTATCTGAGACACCAGCAGAGGAGTGGAATATTTCATTATCTGATTTTTTCCTACTTTTACCGAAGGGGCCCCGTTCATGTGCTTCATGCTGTATAAAACAAGAATGGTGCCCGCTATTGTTCCTATGAACATCGATACAAGCCAGACATAAAGTGAAAGGGTGATATCCTGATATTTTATGGAAATTACTGCTGCCCCCATGTAATAAATGGAAAAAACAATAATATTTAGCAAGGCGGAAAGCCTGAATCTTCCAACGCCCAATAATGAGCCACCTAATATTGAAAAAATGATCGAGAATGGGGATATGTAGGATGCTATCTGGATTAATCCGGTATAACTGGAGGTGTGAAAGAATAACTGTGAAATATCCGATGACAAAAGATAGACTGAAATGAATGATGCAAAGGCCAGCATCATGGCAAGAGGCATTATCTCCCTGAGGAAGATTCTCCTCGGATTGTCATTATTGTCGCCCATCGATATTGATATGAAATGCTGAACTGCAAGATTCAGCCCAAAGGTAAAAATCACAGAGGAGAGAGTTATCACTGCTACAAATATCGTAATTTCACCCACGACTGAAGAATTGAAAAAATGTGATAAAACTACATAAAACAATGTGCCTGAGATCAACTGTATCCCATTTCCAAGGAATAAGAACGCTGCATCAAAGCCAATATTTCTTCGAATGTATTTTTCCAACTGACACTGTATTTTTAAATGTTTAATATTTTTTACTGATTATGACTGATGATTGAATTACTAAATTTTAGCTCAGAAAATTATGTACATTGAAACGTTTTAATATAGGTATAAAATCAGGAACGGAAGCCCTGTGGTGTAGTGGCCAAGCATTACGGGCTCTGGACCCGTCGACGGCAGTTCGAATCTGCCCAGGGCTATTTTCATAAACACCATATTTTTCCCTTTTTTTATACAAAAAAAGTTTTAACTGAAAAAACATAGTAATTCATGGACAAATCCGCCGAAGATCAGAAGAATGAGAGTTTTACCACAAGATATTGTGAACTTATTGATGAAGAAATAAGTGCTGATTCTGAATATTTTAAATTCGAAAACCAGGTGAGGCTTGCCTTAGCATCCATAGGGCTTGCAGCATCCACTGGTACGAGAATAACCCCAATCCGTGAAATTCTTGACATGGCAGACAAGCTGTACACAAATGTCAATGACACTGACAGCGTTCTTTCGGATGAATATCGAAAGAAGCTCAATCATGCAGATGATGTCTGGCTCGATCTTAAAGAGAAAATGTCAGCCGGGGATGTGAGGGCTTCGCATCTGCTTGCAGCCAGCACGCACCTGTTTCTTGCCCATGCTTCACTTGTTTCCATGTCTCAAAGTAAGGAATTTGGAAGCCATATCACAGGATACAGCCTGAAATATTTCCAAAAACTCGCTGTTTTCACATACAGAGAGGCTATCGGGCACCTCATGCTTTAGGCAATTGGGCCACGTAATCCTCGTATTTTTTCTGTTCCTTTATGAATCTGATGACAGAACTAGATTCCCGATAATAGTCGGCCATGGCCCTGTCATAGGTTATTCTATCAATTTTCCCCTCTTCTATGAGTTTCGACCCGGTATTTCTTGCAAGAAATCCGCTCATTTCCTTCACTTCAGGCAATCCGAAATGTTTTGCATAAATATTGATGCAATCTACAAAAGTTAACTGGGAAGCTGAATTTGTGTATATGGAACCGGATATCCCTTCGCTCTTCTTTATTGTTTCAGCAAGATCTTCTATGTGTGTAGGGCAGATCCTTCCTCCTTTTTCAAACCTGTCGAGCCCATTCCTGAGTAAAGATGCTATTGTGGATGAAAGATAATCCCCGTCTCCTCCAAAAACAAAGGAGAGCCTCACATTCAGATGATTCTTGACCAGTGCAGCGTTATCTTCCCCTGTTCTTCGGGTTCTGAAATATTCATTCTGCCCATAGTGCACATTTATCGATGAAAAATATATGAGTCTCTGATTCTTGTCTATTCTTCTAACCTCAGTGGCTACATCTTTTATTCCCTGAACATTTACAGCTAAGGATTCTTTTGCGTCGGTTGAATATGTGCTGGCAAGGTAATAGATCACGTCATACGATTTTATGAGCGGTATCAGTTTGTCCTTTTCAGAAACGTCTCCCTGAATCCAATTGAATCCATCGTACTCCTTTCCTTCGATCTTCTGCCTTGAATAATATGCAGTTTCCTCATGATTCATGAGTTTCATCAAATTTTTTCCTATATACCCGCTTCCACCAATGAAGAGTGCCTTCATATGACCTTTATGCGTCACCACTAAAATATTTTTCGTGTCTTTCTATTTGAACAATTCAAACATTCCCATAAATATACACACCGAATGGTTGTTTAAGAGGAACAGTTTTATTTTAATTTAAATTACACCTGTAATGACAAATCTCGTCCCATCAAAGATCTTCTTTACCAGAGGTGTAGGAAGAGATGATACTATGTTAGGTTCGTTTGAGGAAGCCCTAAGAGATGCTGGAATAGCACAATTCAATTTAGTTACAGTAAGTTCCATCTTTCCTCCTGGTGCACAGGCAATTTCAAGGGAAGAGGGACTTAAAGCTCTTGTTCCGGGACAGATTCTGTTCACTGTTTTGGCCAGAAATGCAACCAACGAACTGAACAGGATGGTTTCTTCTGCAATTGGATACGCTATTCCAACTGACAGAAGCAGATGGGGATATCTGAGCGAACATCACAGCTTTGGCGAAACCGAGAAGAAAGCAGGATTCTTTGCAGAACAACTTGCTGCAGAGATGCTTGCCAGCACCACCGGAGAACAGGAGATGCTGAGCTGGGATAAGGAAAAGGAAGAATACACGCTAAAGGACAGAATTCTCCAGACCAGAAATATTTGCTCTACTGCAGTTGTGCTTAAGGATGGAGAATGGACCACAACCATTGCTGCAGCGGTACTCATAATATAAGGGTAAAAATGTCTGAAGAAAAAATATTGCAGGATTCCTGGAATAAAAATGCAGTATTCCATGCAAATGCTGATAAAAGGAAGAAATTTTTTATTACAGTTCCCTGGCCATACACGAGTGGCCCCCCTCATGTCGGCCATGGAAGAACCTTTGCAATTGCAGACATAATTGCAAGGTACAGGAGGCTGAGAGGCTACAACGTTCTCTTCCCAATTGGATTCCATGAGAGTGGGACACCTATTGGTGCGATTTCAGACAAAATCAGGAAAGAAGACGCAAAAACACTTGAACTTTACAGGAATTATGTCTCTGCATATGAAGACAAAAACAATGTAAACAAAATTCTTGAAACATTCAGGGAACCGGAAAATGTTGCATCATATTTTGCTGACAGAATCAAAGAAGATTTCATAAGGCTGGGCCTTTCAGTTGACTGGAGAAGAAGTTTCAGATCTACTGACGTTTCATACAAAAGAATGGTTGAATGGCAGTTCAGGCTCCTGGATTCCCAGGCAAAGATAAAAAGGGGCAGGCATACGGTTCTTTTTTCGCCCGAAGATGGAAATCCCGTAGGAGAAGATGATATTGATGATGGAGACACAAACAAGGTTTCAATTGAGGATTTTGTGTCGATCATATTCAGGAGTGAAAAGTTCTCTCTTGCAGCATCCAGCCTGAGGCCTGAAACGGTGTTTGGAATCACAAATCTCTGGATCAATGGAGATGCTGAATATGTTTTCATGGACTTCAACGGTGAAAAAATTGTGATGTCCGAAAAAGCTGCAGGAAAGATCAAACTGCAGCAACCAGGCATGACTGCCAAAGGCAAAATCAGTGCGAAAGACATTCTTGCAGGAGAGTATACCGTTCCGGTTACAGGCAGGAAAATACATGCTTATCCTAATGAACATATAGATCCTGATCAGGCATCGGGAATTGTTTTTGCAGTCCCCGGCCATTCTGTCAGAGATCTTGAATATGACAGGATTTTTGGACTCGGGATAGATCCGGTTTACCTCATCAATGTGGACGGAAAACTTTCCAAAGCTGATGATGCACTGAAGAAACACGGTGATACTGAAACTGCAAATTCGGAACTTTACAAAGAAGAATTCTACAGCGGCTACATGCTTGAACATCTTCCGGTCATCGGCGGAATGAAGGTCAGTGATGCCAGAGAGAAAATCAGGAACATGCTCATTGAGGATAAATCTGCATTCCTGTTTCACGAAACGTCAAGGAAGGCGAAGACAAGAAACGGATCGCCGGTGCATGTTGCTGTTTTTGATAACCAGTGGTTTATTGATTATTCAGATCCAAAATGGAAGGATGCAACAAGAGATGCGGTTAATTCCATGAGGTTCACTCCGGACTTCTACAAAAAGAATATGCTTGATATTGTGGACTGGATATCTTTCAGGGCTTGCGCAAGAAAGAGGGGCCTCGGCACACCGCTTCCGATGGATCCTGCATGGGTCATAGAATCCCTTTCTGATTCCACCATCTACCCTGCGTTCTATACCATATCCCATATCATCGGGGAAAGAGAACTCTCTGATGATGAGTTCAACTACATATTCCTGCAGGATAATGCAAATGGCGTTGTATTCCCCGGGTATATAGAATCTGCAAAAAAGGAATTTTCATACTGGTATGGAGTGGATGAAAGAATTACGGCACAACCACATCTTTCGAACCATCTGATATTCTACCTGATGAACCATACTGCAATATTCAATAGAAAATACTGGCCAAAGGGCATAACCATTGCCGGTACCGTTATCTCAAATGGCGCAAAAATATCAAAAAGCAAGGGGAATGCTGTATCTCTCCTTGATATAGTGAATGCGCAGGGAGCAGATCTTTTCAGGCTTTATGTTGCAGTGAATTCTGATCCATGGTCCACACTGGACTGGAACCAGAAAGATGTTGAAATCATATCAAAGAAATATGAGGAGCTGAAAGAGCTCATCCTGAGAGCCGTCGACAACAAAGAAAAACCTTCGGGAATACCTTATTCGATCTTTTCCTCGAGGTTCAGGATTCACCTCAGAAATTTCAGTGAAGAAATGGAAAAGTACTCCATAAGAAACGCATATATCGAAATAGTCTATGAGATAATCAATGATCTTGCAGATCTGCGAAATATGGGTGCTGTTCCGGAAATAGCCATTTCATCAATTCTCGATCGTTGGATCCCTGCTCTTTCTTGCGTAATGCCGCATTTCTGTGAAGAAATCTGGAAAAAGATGGGAGAAGAGGGTTTTGTCAGTAATTATGAAATGGATAAATTTGAGGTCACGCAGGAAGACGAAAAAGTTGTATCCTCACTTAAATATGTAAAAAACATAATTTCTGACATCAGGGAAATAAGGAAGGTCACAGGCATAACTCCGGAAGGAATTGAAGTGATAATATGCAATGAAACTGAGAAAGAAGATATGAAAAAGATTCTGCATAACGATTTCAATGTCAGTGATAAAAAAATTATATCCATGGTGATGAAATCACGGGGGAAAATAGATCTTGATGTCGATGAAAAATATGCCCTGGAAAGCATGTCTAAATTGATAGAAACATCTGTCGGAGTGCCTCTGGAATGGAGAGAGCATAACAGAACTGATGACAGAAAGATGCCCTTTCCCGGAAAACCGGTCATAAACTTAATTGGTGGTGTGAAAAATGCAGATAGATGAAAGAGTAAAAACTGCGAGAATGCTTGGAAAAGATCCTGAACTTGTTCTTCACGGCGGCGGAAATGCAAGCCTTAAGGACATGGAGATCGACCATACTGGAAAAGAAATAAGAGTGTTGAGAGTCAAGGGCAGCGGTTCAGATATGGGAACCATTGGGACATCAGGTTTCACGGGTCTGAGGATGAATGATCTGCTCGCAGCGGAAAAAATTGAGAAAATGACAGATATGGAAATGATGGATTACCTGAAGAAGAGCATGGTAGATCCCTCGGAACCTGCCCCTTCGGTTGAAAGTTTTCTTCACGCTTTCATCCCATACACTTTTGTGGATCACACTCACTCGGATCATATACTGATGCTCACAAATTCAGGCATGTCCAGAGATAAAATTTCCGGCATACTGGGAAATGTCCTTGTAATTCCGTACATTCCCCCGGGGTTTATTCTTGCAAGAGAGATGCTCAGCACGATTTCCAAATTAACTCCGGATGTCAGGGGCATAGTGCTGGAAAAACATGGATTATTCACGTTTGGTGAAACAGCATCCGAAAGTTACGAAAAGCACATGGAACTTGTCGGAAAAGCAAGGGAATACGTGAAAAAACAGTGCGGAGATAAAATATATGAGAAAAAATTCCCTGATCCTGTGGATGTGGATTCGATCCTGCCTGAAATAAGAGGAAAGCTCTCTGCAGGATTTAAAAAGGTTCTGCTTGTGAAGAAAGAGGAGGAGGCCCTTGAAATAGCACAGTCATCCCAGGCTGAGATGTACCAGAAAAGCGGACCTGCCACTCCTGATATGCTTATAAGAACCAAATACAATTTTCTCTATATAGACAGCAAAAACAATGTTCTGGACAGGATATCGGAATTTGCTGCAGAATACAGGAAAGAACATTCAGAATACGTGAGCGGTTATCCAATTCACGATCCATTCCCCTCAGTCATAATTGTAAGAGGATATGGAATCATAACGGCTGCAAGAACACACAAGGAATGCAACATCATAATGGATCAGGTCATTCACTCCATGAGGGTCAACTCTGTTGCGGGGAAACTTGGAAAGCAGGAGTTCATTTCACGGAAGGAAGCATATGAAATGGAATACTGGCCCCTGGAAGAGGCAAAGCTGAAGAAGTTCAAGCCAAAGCCCCTTGAGGGAAACGTGTGCATAGTCACCGGAGCAGCCAGTGGAATCGGATATGAAACATTCCTTAAAATTTCCGAGAATGGCGGAAATGTCGTTGCTGTGGATATAAACAGCGATGTCATGAAAATATCCGGGGAGATCAACGGAAGATATGGTGTCGGATCAGTCGGCAAGATAGTGGATATATCAGACAGGAAAGCCATAGAGAGGATGGTTGAAGAAGTGGTTCTGAAATACGGCGGAGTTGATGTTCTTTTCAACAATGCAGGAATACTCAAGTCGGAACCCTTTGATGAGATTGCTCCTGAGACCATTGAGAAACACATTTCAATAAATTCCATGGCACCCTTTGTCCTTTCCCAGAAGGTATTCTCTGTGATGAAAAAACAGGGAACCGGAGGCAACTTCATCTTCAATATAACGAAGAACCTGACTCACCCGGGACCGGGAATGGTATCTTATGGGACAACAAAAGCATTCTCTGCCCAACTCTCCCATTACATTGCCAAGGAAGGGGGGAAGTTTGGCATAAGGTCGAACATAATTAACCCGGACAAGATATTCAAAAACTCAAAGATCTGGGATAATGGAGTTCTGGAAAAAAGGGCAGAGGCAAAGGGAATCACTCCAGAACAGTATAAAAGAGGAAACCTGCTCAACATTGAGGTTCTTCCTGAGCATGTTGCAAACATGGTTCTTGCGATCCTCAATGATGACATATTTGGGGCCACCACCGATGCTATGATTCCGGTGGATGGCGGAATAATGTAGAAATTCAATCCGTATTGAAGATGAAATGGCCGAGAATCTTCATGATTTCAGGTTTCATCCCAAAATTCTCAACCTCATGGATTGCTTTCCGGATTGATAGGATGTTGTGCATGTTGAACACCTTCTTTTTCTGTATGTTGATGACCAATTTACCTATCTGTCCGTACAGAAGTAATTTTTTCCTGGCAGCTTTTTCATAGATTATTTTCAATTCATCAATTTCTCCTGTCTTTTTCATGCACTGGAATAACAGTTCGGCATTTTCCATGGCAGGCACAATTCCCTCTCCAAGAAGAGGAGATATGTAACCAATGCTCTCCCCCACTCCTATGGCATCATGAGAGAAAATATTTTCAATTGTGGGCATCATCCTTATGTTTCTTGCCACAACTCTTTCACCATGATAATTTTCCAGATATGATTTCACTTCTTCAAGATTGGTGCCACCTGCACCTATGTGATACCTGTCCTTCAGCGGAAATGACCAGAAATACCCAGTCCCTCCCTTAAAGAAATTAAAATAGAAATCGTTGTAAGGAGATTCCCTGCATACTTTCTCCATAGCGTACATTTTCAAGTCATTTTGGACTTTTCCGAGATAATACCTTGATACTCCTGTGGCATCAATTATATTTCCAGAACCTTTGGGAATCATGAATCTGCTGATATGTTCATCTTCAACCATGAGTTTTTCCATTTTCATCTTGTCAATTGTGCAGAGGCCCCTGGGCAAAAAATCTGTAACATAGAAATTATTGCCTGAAATTTTTATTTCATGTGCTTCACGTTCAAGAATTTCATCTATTGAAACGGAAACATTTCCAAGAAATCCCGATATATGGTTTTTGTTCGTGGCATAACCGCATGGAATATAGTAATCTGGCCTTTTTGGGTCATATATGGAAACATCAAAACCAGAATCCTTCAATCTCCTGTACAGGTATGAGCCAGCCACACCTGCTCCGCCTATATGCCACATACATATCCCATTATGACAAAATACTTAACAGGATTGGAATACATTACCACAAAATTGCGGAAAGAATGAGAGCAGCATCTGAATTTTACATGAGAATGCATAATTTTTTTATCGATCACTTAACTATTCCAATACTGTGAAGAAAAATAGTAATAAGTTTTTCAGAAGTGAACTGCATGAAAATTATCCACAGGATATTTTGAATAAGATTTCTGACAGATGTTTTATTCAGGAAAATATGATAAAAAATAATTTTAGCGGAAGAAGAACAATTTCTTCTTCCACATAAATGCAATAACAGCACCGATTGCTGCAACCACTATGACTGCTCCCGCTATACCGTATATCTCAAGGTTGGAACCTGAAGATTTGACTGCTGTGAAATTGACTGATTTTGATGTGTTTGCACCATTGACTGATATGGAACCGGATAGTGTGGATGGAGCATATCCGGATACGTTGGTTATGGTGTATGAGTATGTTCCGTTTGTGAGTGAGAATGTGATTGTGCCCGTATTGGATGAGAATTTCTGGCCGTTTGATAGATTCACGTACCATGTGGTTCCTGATGGGAGTCCTGATTCTGTGAATGTTGCAGTGTATTTGATCTCAGTGAATGAGACTGGTACTTTTATTGAATTTCCATTTACGGTTATAGTGCCGGAAGCGGAAGATGGTTCAAAGATCTTGTTCCCTGTAGATATTGTGTATGAGTATGTTCCGTTTGTGAGTGTGAATGCGATTGTGCCCGTATTGGATGATAACTTCTGGCCGTTTGATAGATTCACGTACCATGTGGTTCCTGATGGCAATCCGGATTCTGTGAATGTTGCAGAATAATTAACTGTAGCGAATGAGACGGGGAATGTGATAGAATTTCCTTTCACATTGATAGTGCCGGAAGCGGAAGATGGTTCAAAGATCTTGTTCCCTGTAGATATTGTGTACGAATAGGTTCCGTTTGGCAAGCAGAATGAATATGATGATCCTGTGATTGTTGCTGAGCCTCCGTTATTGGTGAGATTCACGTACCATGTTGTTCCAGATGGCAATCCGGATTCTGTTAATGTTGCAGTATATTTAGCGACCGTTTGGATAATTGTTACAGTTCCCGAACAATAATTGGTGACAAACATATTATCAGTTAATGGGTTGAATGCTAATTCATCCGGCTCAATACCAACAGCTATGGATTTCACAACAGTGTTGGTGGTGCCGTTTATGACTGTTACATTATTAGTGAAACAATCAGCGACATATATTTCATTTTTGGATGGGCTGTATGCGATTCCAAACGGTTTAATGCCTACATTTATTGATTTCACAACAGTGTTTGTAGTACCGTTTATAACTGATACGTTGTTAGAACCTGCATTGGATACGTAAACATACCCGTTGGATGGGTCGAATGCTACTCCTTGAGGGCCGCTACCCACATTTATTGATTTCGCGACAGTGTTGGTGGTGCCGTTTATGACTGATACATTATTACTACCTTGATTGGTAACGTAAACATACCCGTTGGATGGGTCGAATGCAGCGGAATACGGACTACACCCAACAGTTATGCTTTTCACGATACTGTTTGTTGCACCGTTTATGACCGTTACGTTATTGGAGCATACATTTGCAACGTACAAATATCCATTGGATGAATCGAATGCGATTCCAAACGGACTAGAGCTTACATTTATTGATTTCACAACAGTGTTTGTAGTACCGTTTATAACTGATACGTTGTTGGAAAAATAATTGCCAACATACACGTTACCGTTGGATGGGTCGAATGTAGGGGGGGAAGTGCCAGAACCAACCGGTATACTTTTGATGATACTGTCAGTCATCCCGTTTATTACAAATATATTGCCTGAGGAACATGCTGAAACATAAATGTAGCCATTGGATGAGTCAAATGCGGCTCCGCATAGATTGTAATAAAGAACTATGGTATTCAATACGCTATTCGTTATGCCGTTTATGACCGTTACGTTATTGGAGCCTCCATTTGCAACGTACAAATATCCGTTGGATGAGTCGAATGCTACTCCAAATGGTGACGAGCCAACTGCTATGGTATTCGCGACACTGTTTGTTGCACCGTTTATGACAGAAACATTGCAAGAAGCATGATTTACTACATAGAGATAGCCATTTGATGAGTCGAAGGCAATTGCATCTGGAATGCGGCCGACATTTATGGTTTTAGTGGCAGAGTTGGTGGTGCCATTTATGACTGATACAGCATTATTACCTGAATTGGCAACGTAAACATACCCGTTGGATGAATCAAATGCTATTCCTTCAGGATGGGTGCCTACATTTATATTGTTCACGACAGTGTTTGTGGTGCCGTTTATGACTGATACATTATTATTACCTGCATTGGAAACGTAAACATACCCGTTGGATGAATCGAATGCTATTCCTTCAGGATGGGTGCCTACATTTATATTGTTCACGACAGTGTTTGTGGTGCCGTTTATGACCGATACATTATTATTACCTGCATTGGAAACGTAAACATACATATTTGATGAATCAAATGCTACAGCATCTGGATTGGTACCTACAATTAAGGATTTCACAACACTGTTTGTTGCACCGTTTATGATCGATACACTGTTAGAACCATAATTTGCAACGTAAACATACCCGTTGGATGAATCGAATGCTACAGCATCTGGGTTGGTACCTACAATTAAGGATTTCACAACACTGTGAGTTGTGCCACTCAAGATTGATACGTTATTTGAGCCATTATTAGCAACATACAGATAACCATTGGAAGGATCGAAAGCCACCGCAGTTGGACATTTTGCATTCCCTCCTTTTAAATAGTTTCCTTTGACAAGCGTGTTGTTTAAAGGAACCAGCGTGCATTTCACAAATCCTGAATTACTGCTGTTCTGATTGCTCAGACTGTTCACATTATTTATTGCATTGCCGGGAGTAATTCCGCTTGCAATCTGTTGAGTAATATCTGAATTCTGACTGTGCTGAAACATGCCAAAACCCACAGGAATCATTCCTGCAACAATCAATACCGTTGCCAAGGTCAATAAACTTTTATACATTGATCACTCAATCATGAGTTCAATATAAATATTCGTTTATTGTCTATTACTACACATTATATTAGAATTCAAACGCCTTCTTTTTTAGAATTGTATTGCAAAGAACAGTTCATATTAACAACACATTTTATAAAATAAAGAACTGTTTTTTGATTCTTCCCAATGACTTAAAAGTGACAAGAAGAGAGATTTGCATCGGAATGAACCTATTATTAAAAACAGATGGCAATTTTAGATCAGTGAATAATGAAATATTTCCCCTGCACCTTTATGAAAAAATACTTAACAGAGTTGGAATACATTACCACAGGATTATGGAACGAAGAAAGGTAGTATTTGGGTTTGCATATGACGGCACAAGTTTTTCCTCATACCAGTCGCATAACTCTTTCAATACTGTGGAGGGAGGAATCCGCAGCGAAGTTACCAGTAATTTGCTGGGAGAAAACATGAGAACTGCCTCAAGAACTGATAAAAATGTATCTGCCCTGTTCAATGCAATGTCCCTGGATACGACTGTAAAACCGGAAGATACCATTGGAATTTTAAATTCAAACCTTGAAAATATTTATTTTCATTCCTATGGATATGTTTCGGACGATTTCAATGTAAGGCACTGCTCAGAAAAAGAATACACTTACCTGCTCCCCTTTTCATGGGTGGACATAGATGAATTTATCAGGGAGATGAAAAAATTTATTGGAAAACATGATTTTGCTAAATTCTGCAGGTATGACAACAAGGAAACCATAAGGGAAATAAATTCTATCGATACCATATTCTGGAACGGAATGCCCGGACTTGTATTCCGCGCCAGAGGATTCCTCTGGAATCAGATAAGATTCATAGTGGGGTATGGAATCAAAAGACAGAGGGATGGGGCCGAACCTGAAGACCCATGGTCAGACCAGAATTGGAGCAGATATCTTGCTCCTGCTGAACTGCTCTTTCTCACGAAAATAAAATATGAGGGTGTCGATATGAAAAGAATCAGGAGCAGATCCATGGAGAAGAAAATTGAAATCCTCAAAAGGGGCACAATAGCAAGAAACTATTTTTTCAATCATATTCCATAAATTCCTTTTTGCAGATTATATGATCATGCTTATTTATCGTAATGATTATTAGCAGTTATGGGGATTCTTGAAAATTATTTTGGCGGAAAAAATTTTATTGTGGCAGGAATGGGAACCGGGCAGGGCATGGCTACTGCAAAATTGATTGAGAAACTTGGCGGACATGTGATAGCACTTTCAAGAACCGGCAGATCTACTTCCGGAAAACATGAAAACATCGAAAGCATGAGATGCGACATGGGAAACCTGCAGGATGTGAAAAATGTGTCAATTGAGATAGAGAATAGAGGATTTAAAATAAACGGGATAGTGAACAATGCAGGAAAATGGGAAAATTCTTCTGAAAAGCTTGTCTCGCCTGAAAAAATGCTGGATTTTTTTATGGCAAATGTCAACACCCAGTACACAGTCATGATGGGACTGGCAGAGAATATGTCTGAAAATTCTTCCATAGTGAATATAGGGGCATCGGAAAATCTTTTGAAAATCAACAATTCAGGATATTCCGTATCAAAATATGCCATTGAAGAGTTGACAAGGATTGCAGCATCCGGGCTCAAAGACAGGAGAATAAGAGTGAATGCGGTACTTCCCGGAAGTGTTCACAAGGAGGATAATTTTGAAGAAAAATACCCTTATTCTTTCAAAGACGGCGATGTATTTCTTGAACCGCTTGAAATTGCATATGTATCCATATTTCTCCTTTCGCCACTCTCACACGCAATAAACGGACAGTGCATAACTTCAGACAGGGGGATGGGTTTGTGAAAGACTTTTCTTTCCCTTTTCAGATTCAACACTAAAAATTATATGTAACTGTTAGCAATGTTGAATTATGCCATTTGAAAATGCAACAACATACGTCAGCTACGTGAAAAGAGGAAAAGTGGATGAATTCAATAAACTGTATGAAGATGCACTGAAGGAATCTGAAAAATACATGAACAGGGAATATTCAAATTTTGGAGAAATCATGGAAACAGGCAAATTGAACCCTGTTTCACCCGTGGATGGAAAAGTGTATGCAACATTCCAGGCAGGAACGAAGGAAAGTGCAGAAAAAGCAATTGAAATCCTGAAAAAGGGGCAGAAGAAATGGTTCATGCTTGGTTACATGAAAAGAGCAGAAATTATGCTAAAAGCAGCAGATCTGGTTTCTCAGAAAAGATTCCTCATTTCAGCAATTCTTGCAAGGGAAAATGGAAAGAACAGGCTTGAGGCTATGGCTGATGTGGATGAGGGAATAGATTTCCTCAGATTCTATGCAATGAACCTCATTGAGAACCAGGGATTTGTGAAATTTACCGGGAAAGGGTACGAGAATGAGGAAAGCATGAGTTTCATGAAACCTTACGGTATCTTTGCAGTAATAGCCCCTTTCAATTTCTATGCAATTACAGTTGGAATGGTTGCAGGCCCACTTGTGACGGGAAATGCAGTTATACTCAAACCGTCGAGCAATATTCCACTCTCCTCTCACCTGTATATCAGAATCCTTTATGAAGCGGGAGTTCCTGAGGATGCAGTTGCCTTCGTTGCCGGAAATGGATCAGAAATAGGCCCCATTCTTTCATCCCACATGGACATTGCAGGGATACTTTTCACTGGATCCCGTGACTCAGGAATGAGCATTTACAGGAACGCACTTAAGGAGCACCCGAAAATAGTCATAACTGAAATGGGCGGGAAGGATGCAATAATAGTTACTGAAAAAGCGAATATAGACAAAGCAGTGAATGGTGTTTACAGGGCAGCATTTGGATATTCCGGACAGAAATGCAGTGCTTGTTCGATCGCATACATTCAGGAAAAAATATACGATACCTTTGTGGAGAAGATCAGGAAAATAACTGACGGCCTGAAGGTTGGAGATCCGAGAGAGAATGATTCATACATGGGCCCCGTCATAAACAGGGAATCTTTTGAGAAGTTCAAAAAATTCGTTGAAATCGCAAAGAAAGAGGGAAAGGT
>JAKAPZ010000002.1 GCA_021822985.1 Thermoplasmata archaeon
GAAACAGTGTGAGAAAATATCTTAATTCTGAACCATCCGGGAAACAGGAAAGAAAGAGGGGATCAAAAATTAATCCCTATAGGGAACAGATAAAGTCTCTGATCGAGGGCCACAACCTTACCACTGCACTATGGTCAATATGAAAAGGGGAATCCTACAGGCTAATGGACAGGAAGAAGAATTCGTTACCAACAATGAAAAAGGAGCGAGAAAACGGAGAAAGTTATAAATATAGGTGGGGGATTTTATTCCGGTAATTTTGGGGAAATTGTAACCGGTATTTACATTGGTATATATCTAACCTTATAAAACAACTTTGTCTCATCAATTAAGGGGGCAGACCATATTCCCAAGGACAAACCGAAGCATGGAGGGCCCATGCTTTGTAATGTGTCCTTTAATATCCATGTTTCCTGACTGAACTTGTCTTGGATTCAAACCGACATTATTGCACAACTCCTGATCGGAGTTTACAGATTCAATACACTATGGGGTTTGAACCGACATTCTCATAGATTGTCAACAGTCAGGTAGAAATAGAAATCCTCTATTGATAAAAAAAGGTCTATCTTTTTTATATAAGTCAGGTTATACTTACTTTGAAAATCTTTGAGATTCTAAAACCAATATACTTTCAAAGATCAAACTGTTAAATAATACTCATTCAACGGGAAAAAACGATTCCTAATTTTTGTAAAAAAGGCAAAAACTGAACATGAACGCATGAATGCGATCTCCGGGAAAATGTTTATATGAATGTATAAATCACTGAAAATACAGTTGAGACTTGGATTACTGTGAAGAGAGTGATGTTGAGATGAACTTTGACTTTGTATGGTTTTATTATTTTGTTTTTATTTATATTGCAGTAGGGGCTTATCTTTCAATATATCTCATCAGGAAGCGCGCATCGAATTTGCCAAATAAAGCCAAATATACATTATTTTCGGCATTGTCATTGTTAGTTATTGATGTTTTCCTTTTGCTGATAATAGGGAATCCATATGAATCCTCTTCTTTTGCATTTAATGCTGCGAAATATACTGGTATGATGTATGTGGTAACAGCATCAGTATTGGAACTTTTGATATTTTTATCTTTGTTTTTGTACATGAAGTCAAAAGGGAATTTTCAAATCTGAATATAACCTACACTCCCGATCAATTAAAAACATTTGGCATTTATAAAAACATCCCTCTTACTGAGGGAAAATCCTACCTGTTGTTATTTGTCCAGAAACGCTTCGATTTGACTTGAGTGAAAAATATAGAATATTATTCCAAAGTGGTTTTTTTGAACCAGTCGAGCGTATTCCTTATCCCGATCTCACATGGAGTGTGCCTGAATGAGGGATACCTTTCTCTGAATGCCGAATCATCAATATTGTAGGCCCCCTCATACTCATATAGCAGTTCTAAAAGTTCCCTGACATTTGAATCAAAGGGGCTTATCAATTTTAGGAAAGTTTTGGATAGAACCCTTATTCTGATCGGACTGCCAAGTGCATTGTATATCTCCCCTATGAATTTACGTGCGGTAGTAACAGGCCCCGACACGTGAAAGACTTTTCCAAATGTTTCAGGATCTTCGGCAAGTAAAAGTGTAGCTTCAGCAGCGTCATCAATATAAGTGTAATTGTGGGATACATCCATATTGATCGGCCATAATGCAGATTTGCCCTTAATTGCATTTCGAAACATTGCACCGTATAAATCGTTGGTGACATTTTGCCCATAGAAATCAGCAAATCTGGGTATAATTGTGTTTATCCTTCCCTTGCGATGGTATTCAAGCAGAAGAGCCTCAATGTCATTTCTAAGCCTGCCTTTCTTTGATGTTGCATTGAGTGGATGTGACTCTTTAACGGGATTACTTTTGAATTCCCCATAACCGTAAACATTTCCCGGAAATATCAAAATCGGATGCCATTGTTCAGCTGCCTTTAAGATGTTTACCGTGGCCCCCATGAAGCTTTTCATCCAGTCCCTGTAGGGGAAATTATTGCAGTAATACACTACAGACGCATCCCTGCAGGCTACGGAAACCTGCTCCTCATTGAGTATATCGGCAGTCACTATTTCCACATTCTTTGGAAACAGCCTGAGTGCCTTATTTTCATTTCTTACGACAGCTCTGACTCTTAGATTCTTCTCCAAAAGTTTCTTTACAATGGCATATCCATAGGCCCCTGTAGCGCCAAAAACGATATGCTGGCTATCTGAGACAATTTCAACATTAGATATCTTATCATTCACAATACTGAATATCTATTTAGTATTAATACTTACTTTACAGAATATTTTTAATACTATCAAATAATTACAATTATGCCCAGAGTAGTTCCCGGTTATAAGAAACAGGCGAGAGAAACCATAATGGATTCTGCATCGCAGCTGTTTTTTGAGTTGGGCTATCATGGAACCGGAATGGATGATATTGCCAGTAAAATAGGAGTGACAAAGGGTACACTATATCTTTATTTCAGGAGCAAGGAAGAACTGCTGATCGAGACATGCAGGAGAAACATGCTTCTGCTGGAAGATAACCTGAATAATACAATTTCCAATGATTTCATGGATAGCGTTGAAAAATTTTTTAAGGAAGAGCTGAAGATGCCTGACTACATAAAATTTCACTGGATATTTGCACTTGGCGAGATCAAAAGCAATCAGTATGTGCATAAAATATTGACAGACAGCTACAGAAAGTACATTGAAATCCTGTTCAACAAGATTGAAGAACTTAAAAGCAGAGGTGAAATTCCCAAAGAAGCAGATTCTCAATCACTTTCAAAAATGCTGATAGCCTTCCACAATGGAATTTTGGTAAGTATGATGCAGGGCCTGGATGAGAACGATGCAATTTCGATTTTCAAAGCAGGGATAACCAATATTCTTAATGGATCCAGTTTGGTTAAGTAATCATACTTCTATCTGAAGCATTCTTTCAAAAAAAATAATTTTATTTCCTGCAGCCATGCCATAGAAAATCAGCCTAAAGAAAATAGTTACCCTGTCAGCAATGCAGAAGATAATAATGGATGCATTTATCAAAAAGACAGGGGATTGATATTCCTTCGCTGACCTCTGAAAACAGGCATTCCTGCATAGGTCAGTCATATTATCTCCAGTTTCTAATAACACTTTATATATGTAGGCTACGTACATATATTAATGGGAAAATTCAAGCAGACTTTACTTACCGAAGAAGCATATTCACAACTGAAAGAAGCAAAACAAATTATAGAACATAATACGGGAAGAATAAGTTCCTTTACAGAAGTCATAAAACAGACTGTTGGAAAACAGCTGACAATAATGAAAATGGATAAAGATATAAAAAATTATATAACGGCTTTCGTGGATTTGATAGATGAAAATCCACACACACTTGGCGTGATACTTTTTGGTTCTTTGGCAAAGAACAGTTTTACGAAATTCAGCGACATTGATTTGGCGGTTATAACCGACTCTAACTTCATTGATTATTTTGATTACCTGAATAAGAAAAGGAAAGAAGTAAATCCTTATCAGGACATACTAATAAAAAGAGGATTATCCCTATATATAAGCCCGCTCATACTTACAGTGAAAGATTTTGAGATTCTGAACCCAATATACTTTGAAATAGCTGACAACGGCATAGTTCTCTTTCAACGCGGAAACAGGGTAACCGAATTTTTAGATAAAATCTCAAAAACCAAGCACAAACGCATATATACAGAATCCGGGGAGACACTGATATGGGAGTAGAAATTGCAGAAAAAGCGATTGAGACTGCTGAAAACTGGATCAAAACTGCAGATATCATGGCCGAAAAGAAGATCTATAACACCTCCTTATACAGCGAAGAGATGGCCGTAGAGATTGCCCTTAAGGCAGTACTTCTTGCAATTGGGGTAGAACCCCCAAAAAATCATAACATAATTGAAACTGCTGAAAAAAATATCCAAAGCTCCATGAAAATATCGAAAGACAGGAAAGAGGAAATAATTGAAATTGTAAGATCACTGCTCCCTGAATTGCTTGGAAACAAACAAACCAGCGGATATACATTTAATTACAACATTGATAAGGAGAGTCTCGAAGCTATCGCATTAAGATATCTGGAATCTTCTAAAAAAGCCGTCTCATTATGTAAAAATATTGTAGAACAAATATCAGAACATAAGGTTAGAAAATGAATGGCAGGAGTATACCCTTGAATTAAAACCTCCTGAAGAAGCTGCTCTAAATCTCAGATGTCAATATATTGAATCAGGTTATGAGCTCCCTGTTGCCCTTGAACCTTTTGCAGGAATTTTTGCGGGAGTCACTGTTGAAATCAGTATTCCTCCTATGATTAGAATTGCTATGGATATCACGAAATCATATCCAAAGCCCATAAATTCTGAAATTATTCCTGATATGATTGCACCACCAATCTGCCCTATACCAAGAACTGAATTATACCATCCAATTGCTTTGCCCCTGTTTTCAGGCAGTGCAACCTTTGAAATGGAAGTGACCCACGCGATGCTGATAAAACTCCAGAAAAATCCCATTATGGAATATAATGCTACTGATACGGAAATTTCCTCAATCCCGTAAAATACGCAAAATACAGCTGCAGATATTATCACAACCCTGGAGAAAATTGACATGTTCAATATGTATCTCAACCCGTACTTTCCGGATAGTTTCCCGGAAACCATGAACGCAGATGCTGATAGAACATTGTTGAAAAGATACATGACAAATATTATTGTTTCAGATCCCCCCAGAATATCGGCTATATACACAGGATAAGGTACGAAAAACATCTGGAAACCAAACATCAGCAGCCCTGTGAGAACTATATAAAATTTGGTTCTCTTAAGCAGTGGTTTACCGTGTGAATAGATACTTGATTTCGCAATATGCAGGATGGAAGTTGGAAAATACCTGACCCTTTCAGTGAGCCTGACTGAATTGATATTATCCAGATCACCCCTTGCCAGTTTCTCTTTTGATTCCTTGATAAGCGTGATTGCAGATAAACCGGCAACAAAGTAGACTATTCCTGAAAAAATATACAGCATTGGAAGAGCAAACGCATTATTTCCGGAACTCAGCACAAGAAAAACAGTACCTATGAGAAGTCCGATAATGAGGCCAACATAGGATACTATGTTAAATTGTGAAATAACATTGGGCCATTCACTTTCTGTTGCATTCTCAAGTATCAGAAGAGTTGATACGGGTGTTGATGCCATGGATACAAGCTGGAAAATAACGAGAACTCCCAGAAATGTGAAAAGCTGATGGACAAGAATTATCATCATCAGTGAAAAGGATGAGCCAAAGAATCCAATCATCACAAATATTTTCCTCTTGCCCATACTGTCTGAAAGATTTCCCCAGAATATCACTGCAGGGACTGCCGCAGAGGAAGCAACTGCAGAGGCAAAGCCCACATAGAACACACTGAGATGGAGATAGAATACTATGAACAGTGGAATCAGTGGTGAAGTCAGGCCTCCAGCGGCATTTGAAAACAGATAGCTTAAAAACCACCTGTTCTTAACATTGCTTTTTTTGATATGCTGCATTTCGCCTGATTTGTCCTTCTCATTATTCATTATCAAGAGATCACCATGTCCGTAACAAACCCAACATTTACGCTATGTTAGGATCATTTCAGTAGTTGTTTTATTGCAATAATTCAACATATAATAAATCTCTTTTCCAATTTATAACATAATTCAAGATTTGAACTTTGCAACACTATCTACATTAAAACAATAAAAAGACAACTGCTGGAAACTTCAACAAAAAATCTCGTTTATAAGAATTTAAGTGCATCAGTGGGTATTGCATAGACTTAAGTTTTTACAATACCATTCACTTTTCCGAACAATTTAATATGGAAATTGCGAACACTGAATATAAATAATTTTTGAAGAATTGTCAGTTCTTCTTCCTAATAAATGTCAGTACAGTCCCTATTGCAATAACTGTTGCCACTATTCCAATCGTCGCATATAATTCAGTTGAGTTGACCAATGGCTTGCCTGAAATTGAAGTGTTGTTTTGGAAAATATATGCACCTATCAAGTCTGCCATATTGGAATGAGTTTGCCCCCCAGTAATTGGATAACTTGTTTCTACAACACCATAAGAGCCTGGGCCCAACAATGCATAACCTATAAAAAATGGAAAAGCAACATTGCTTTGTCCTTCCTGAGATAAATTCATCGAACCATTGCATTCAACTGTTATTCCCTTTATCCCATCAACTGAAATATAGTGCTGAGAAGAAGCGGCTGCCATAAAAACAACGAATGAACTTTTCACCAATGTAAAATTATCGTATGCAACTGTATCTCCCGTGTATACACTACCATTGGCCCTTGAATTGTTGTTAAACCCATACTTGGCTGTAAAATTTGAATACCCTGAAACACTGAATCCTCCAATCGCAAGACCAATACTGGGAGAGTTTGAAACGGATGTTGAATTTGACTTGGAGTAAGAGAACTGAACGCCGGTATTTCCAGAAGCTGTAACTGCCCTTGTAATATTGCCAGTAGAAAGGTTGCTCTGGTATCCGTTTCCGCCATTTACTTCTCCGTATACATATAATTTTGAACTATTGTTCAAATATAAATTATAATTTTGCTGAATTACTTTGGCTTGATTAATCATTGTTGTATTTTTGTTGCTGATTCCACCCATTGCGACAATACTGTTTGCATTTTTATCAGAAATATTAAAATTGCTATGAGAAGCATTCCCCGCAAAACCTAAAGGAATTAAACCCACAATCAATAGAAACACTCCAAAAACGAAAATTATTTTACGCATGAATTATAGACTGGTTTATACTATATAAATATTAATTCGTCTTCGGTTTTGGGACAAAATTATTTCATGTACAGTTGCCTGTAATCCCTTATCATCTCTGATTGGCAAGTTTCAGTTGGCCTCATTGCCTTAAGTTGTGCATGTTGATCTTCAGGATCCCCTCAGTTTTTTCCTGTTTGACAGATTCTTTCATATATTTGCAGGCATTTTCTCAACATAACTAAAGAATGCAGAAAATCATGGGATAGGAGGATTGAAAGCATTCTTGAATCCAACAGCCGAAGATCGGCTTTTATTGAAGAATATAAAAACGCAAGGCATTTCTTTCAAATGAATGGTGTGAAAAAGATGATAGCCCATAAGGACAGAATTCAAATTGTCCATTTCATTCAGCATTTTTTTCATTATTACTGCTTACGAATGATCTGGCTCCTGATATCCCCTGCACATGAGAAGATACCCACAACATGATAGTTCTCTATGAGGAGCAGTATATTTTGTTTAATGGAATCTGGAAATTCAGATTCCTCCTGAAGGATCAATAAAAACGGCATTCCATGAATCCATCCTCGATGAATTTGGTGAAGTCGCAACCATTGCATTCCTGGCAGATGCATTCTTAGGAATTTTTCTGTTAGATCTTAATGGCTGAAGAACTGGTTCAAGATAGAAAAGGGCCTTCTGAAAATGTCATACTGGTTTCAAAAGGGATAAACGAGGATTCGACACCCTCTATGAATCAAAAATTATTTAAGAATTGGAAAAATTATTTCCTCCTCTTGAAAAGTATTATTCCGAGAACTGCAATGACAGCAGCTGCTGCACCGATTATGGCAAATACCTCAGTCTGTGTCAAACCACCCGATGTACCGGAGATTTGTGAAAATTTAATGTTCACAGGTACATTCTTTCCATTGACGGAGAGTGAACCTGAACCGGGGGAAATTGAATAACCGGATATGTTCACAACAGTGTATGAATATGTGCCGTTGACTGCATTGAATGTTATTGTGGTTCCATTGGAACTTGAAGTAGCGCCGTTGAACGTCATGCTCCAGTGTGTTCCTGATGGAAGGCCTGTTTCCGTGAAAGTGATCTTGTATGTGTACTTTGAAAAGGCTGCTGCCTGAGATATGTTCTTTCCGCTTACGGTTATGGATCCTGCACTTGCATGATATATTTTGTCAGTTGTAGCGATATTGTAGGAATATGTTCCGTTTGTAAGTGCAAATGAGTAGGATGATCCTGTGATTGCGCCTGAATTCATACCGTTGCTCAGATTCACATACCATGCTGTTCCTGATGGAAGTCCAGATTCTGTGAAGGTTGCTTGGTAATTGGATAAAGATGCATTTCCTTCCGGTATGTTTGTGCTTGTGAGAACTGCAATAAGACTTCCTGTTGAATTTATCACTGCTTTTTGATCTACCAGTATTCCAGAATACATTTCATAGTAAAAGTTCAAATTGCCCCCGCTTGTCGTCTCATACAATCCATCCGTAAGAAATGTTCCAGCAGGAGTTGTGATTTTAACGGATGGGGTAATATTTGAACTGCTGAACCCGGGAACGGCGGAACCATTGTTCAACTTTGAAATCAGACCCTTGCCGAGCCATAAGCTGAAATTGTTCCAGTGGTCATAAAGCGTAGTGTTTTGAACATTACTGGTAGGATGCATAGTTATCATCTGTAATTCCACCGTATCATTGCTCAGGTTGACTGCCACTGCTTTGACCATAACATTGCTAATTGTGGATTTGCCATTATAAACAAAAGTTAAGCTGTAATTTGCATATGCTCCCGTAAAAGCCCATACGGGTGCCTGCGATGAAATGATGGGTGTGAAAAGTATGGATTTATAAATGCTTGAATTGCGCACCACTATGGATCCGCTTTGTGGGGCAATTGAATATCCTGAAATTGGTTGAACGTCAAATGCATATGTTCCATTGGGCTCAAGGAATGATATAGTACTGCTTGTGGATGTTTTTGATGTTCCATTGAACTCAACAGTCCAGTCAACAGATGTAGGCAACCCTGTTTCTGTGAATGATACGGTATACTGGGAAACTTCCTTCAGGTTTATAATTTGTGGAGTCAGTGATGAAACGGTTAATGATCCTGTTGTCGGATTGCTGATAGAGGCGGTCGTAGAATTGTATATGCCAAAAGAATAAGTGTAATTTCCTTTCACAAGATATACGATCATCTGTTGTGACAATAATGTTTCATTGGATATTTCATTGACCGTATTCGATGTTATCTGTATGCCCCATTCCTTCCCCTGAATTAATCCAACTTCATTAAAAACAAATTTGTAATAATGAGGGAAATAGATTTTCACAGTTGTGTTATTTCCTGAAACATTGAAACTGGAGCTTTGGGAAGTGGAAAAGGTGCTCAGACCCCATACTGAATATGTATAGTCATATGTACCATTTTCAAGATAGAATGTGGAATTTTGAGATTTTGAATTACCTCCTACAATACCCTTAAAGCTGAAAAGGTGATCCATACCCTTATGCAAACCATAAGCAATCACTGTAACTTTATAGATGTGCACACTTACATTAATTGTAAAACCATAAGTGGATATTGAAAAAGACTGATTGAAATACTCCTTTATGCTAAGATAAGTTGAATTCACATATATCGTATATGTACCACTTGGCAAATAGGAAACAAAGGATGAATTTGAGCTTGTGTTTTGGTAGATTATGGAGCCCGTATTGTAATTCCTTAGGCAGACTGCATAAGTTAAACCCGGAAATATGCCATGAATATTCACAGCTATTTTCTGAACTGCAGGAAATGTGATTGAAATGCTTCCAGCGGAATTTACAGTGAAACCTGTTGTTTTAAAAAATGTTCCATGAATGCCAAAAAATGGTATTGAATATAAAAGTGAAACTGATCCTATGACTGGTGTGTACTTTAGCGTTCCGTTGGGAAGATATGCAATAAGGGAAGAAGAGCCGGTGCCATTTATATAGCAAACATCATAAGGACTCGAAGAGCTTGCAGTATAATTCCAGGCAACCAACACCCCCCAATCCTCACCAGAAGTGATCCCTGTCTCACTAAATACATACTTATTCAATTTAGGGATTATTAGAGATACGCTATATGACTGCTTGAGAGTTCTATTAACAGTTAAGCCTGTTGGGAAACTATTCGAAAAAGAACCAGATTTCACTGTATAAGAGTAGGTTCCATTCGGTAAATAAATAGTGAACCCTGTGTTGCTTGTTGTGTTTACATACATCATGTTGATAAATGAATCCAAGCTCAAGTTGACAGTTGTCCCATAATAGGAAACATAAAGTTGCCAATTGAATCCGGGAGATAAGCCTGTTTCGGAAAAAGTGACTGGAACAGTTTTCATTATATTTATATCCAATATTGTGCTGGTTGATGTGACCACAAGTTCAGAAGGATTCACTGCTGTGACTTGAAATATCCCTTCAGTATAGGAATAATTATAATAACCAAGTGTGAGATATGCGATCATTGTGCCTGTAAGTGATGAATTGTAATATGATACTGAATCAAACAGACTTCCCCCCATGGCGATTGTCCATTTTGTTCCCGAGCGCAAACTCTGTGCAGAAAGAGTGACCTTTTTCAGCACAGGGAAATTGACTGACATGTTTAATGAATTACCCTGTATGGAAAAAAACATGTTCTGAATGTCGGAATTCATTTCGTATGAGAAATAAGTAGAATTCATCACTGTTAAAACATAATAATATGTCCCGTTAGTAAGGGTCAAATTGATGTTGTTGCCTGAGGAGAAGCCATAACTTGTGAATTGAGAATAATTTGGTGTGTTCGCATTAGACCAGTTATTTCCATTTGTATAAGATGACGCAAATTCCGCAGAAGATGTGGCCTCTGTAGAATTGTTTAAAATATAAATTCCCCATGAAAGCCCGGGAGTCAGTCCTGATTGGGCAATACTGACATTGTAATAATATACCCCATTTATGATGTGTGCGGGAGTATTTGATTGACTGATTGAATAACCAGAATTATGTACCCCTTTTACAGAGATTTGTGATATCAGATTGAGTGAATTGCTGCTGGCCCCTTTTGCAGAAAACATTGATGGTTGAAAGGCTGAGAATATGAATACTGCCATTAGAACAAATACAGCTATCGCTTTCCAGTTCATTTTTCCAAGTTTCATTGAGAATGAAATTTATAACGAGATATAACCTAGTACTGTAAATGAAGTGTCGTATTTTGCCACGAACTTGGTTAAAAAGCCCTAAATTAAGGGAAAATTATATTTGTTTAACTTTATGAATACACGATTATATTCATTGACACACCAATGTATTTTTACTGATTTACAAATTTCCTGATCCTGCCATCACACTTTGAAAGATTCTCTGAGAATTCGAAGAAGTTAGTTTTAACCGCTTCAATCATCATATCCTGATCTGTAACAAATGTCCTTGATATTATCCTCTTTATAGATTTCCATATCAGTTCTATTGGATTCAGCTGTAGTGAATAGGGAAGCGGGAATATGAGTTCAATATCGGTATCTCTGCGGTGTTTGCCATGTTCACACAGTATTTGCAGTGGCCTGTGGTGCAGATTCATCAAAGAATCCTATTATGGTGTCATATGGGTTTATCTGACCGGGTTTTTTTAGTTTTTCTCCAGCACCATTGTATTTTCTGTAACCTGCCTGATAGGGTTTTGCATGTTTCATGTTGAATTCCTTCAGTGTTCTCCTCACCTGCTTCTCAGAATATTCAACGTTGAATTCTGTCCATATAAGATCAGCAATATCATTCAGCTATCACAGATCTTTTGCTTCAAGCAATATCTTCAGTTCTTTTTTCTTTCCTTCTGTTAATTTTGACAGCTTTCCGCCGGCAAATTCCGGACAGGCCCTTCAAACCCTAACTGATTCCATCTTTCCAGCCACTTGTACCCAACTCTCTTCACTACACCACACCCTTTGCAGCTTCAATAATACCCTTCCCACCATAGAGGAGTTTGATGAATATCAGTCCGGGAATGAACCGGACTCTATTCTTTTCCTCCTGTTTATCTAGGCTCACTGACCTTCATTTCAACGGTTAATGATTTATGTCTGCCACTGGGGAGTTTAATTGATAAAAGGAAAACAATTACGTCAAAGACTATAAAAGAAAATCATGATATATTTGTCTGCCTTAAGGGTGCTCAAAATTCAAGGAGATGTGAATTTATACATTCAGTTATCTCATATCCTCAATATATTTTTTCCTGAACTCGTTTATGCACACCATCTCTCCATCCCTCTCTGCAAACCAGAAATGCCATCCATTAAAACTTGGTTTGCCCATTAAGGACGCACTCACTGAATGTATTGAACCGATTATGCCATCGGAGACAAGCGTAGCGTTGGGAAGAACCGTTGCTTTGAGTTTTCTGTTCTCCGAGTATATTGTTTCTCCCACCATTAGGTATCCGGAAGAAACAAGTTCACCGAACGGCACTTTTGGTGATTTCTCCTCTGCAGGATAACCTAAAAGATTCGTTTCAACCGGCTTTACCTGTGCAATCCTTTTTTCTGCAAGGGACACATAATCTTTATCAGCCTCTATTCCTATAAAATTTCTGCCCAGCAGTTTGGATACTGATCCTGTAGTGCCACTGCCCATGAACGGATCAAGAACCAGATCTCCCGGGTTTGATGTTGAAATTATGATTCTTTTCAATAATTCTTCAGGTTTCTGTGTAGAATGGGCCTTTTTTCCATCTATTTTAATTCTTTCGGGCCCTGAACATATTGGTATGTTCCAGTCACTTCTCATCTGCAGATCATCATTGAATATCTTCATCGATTTGTAATGAAAAGTGTATTTTGAATTCTGATCTTTGACTGCCATAATCAAAGTTTCATGAGCATTTGTGAATCTTGTTCCCCTGAAATTGGGCATGGGATTCGTCTTGATCCATACAACATCATTTATGATCCAGAAACCAAGATCCTGCATGATCTTTCCAATCCTGAATATGTTGTGATATGTTCCTATGACCCATATGACACCATCCTTCTTCATGACTCTCCTGCATTCCGACAACCATTTCAGGGAAAACTCATCATATTCCTGAAAGTTTGAAAATTTGTCCCAGTGATCTGTCACTGCGTTCACCCGGGTCTGGTTTGGCCTCCACAGTTCCTCCTTCAACTGAAGATTATATGGAGGATCTGCAAATATGAGATCCGTAGATTCATCCGGAATCTTCTTCAGCCCGAGAACAGTATCCATATTGATAATGGTGTTCAGAAAATCTTGAAGCGTGGAATTGTCATCCATCAATTTTACAGAGTACAATTTCCGGGAATAAATATACCTTTTTGTGGAATAAATTCTGGAAACGTTGATATTTATATTAGTACTATTGCAGATATAGTTTTCAGGAGGAAGAGAATATAAAATATCTTGCAGACAACATGCTTGGAAGGCTTTCAAGATTCATGAGAATAATGGGCTATGATACCCTGTATCCAAATCTGGAAGTAGCGGACTCAGAGATTATTGAAATGTGCAGGAATGACAGCAGAATCCTTGTTTCCAGGGACAGGCAGATCTGCCTCCGGTATAAGGACTCGATCAGGATAAACTCAGATATCATTAAAGATCAGATACTGGAGATTTGTTCCTATGAAAAACCGTTAAAGGAAAAACTCTTTACGAGATGCACCGCCTGCAACGGAATTCTTGTGCCCGGTGACTGTTTCTGTAAAGAGGAGTTTGATCCCAGAAAAACAGAAAACGTGAGCCACTGCCCGGATTGCGGAAAATGTTACTGGCCCGGTACACATTCTGAGAGCATAGTAAAATTTCTTTCAGATCTGGGAGTTTTCAAGGAATGAATGATAAAATGAAAAATGTTTTAGACAGCATAAAATTAAGGAATGTTGAAATCGCAGGGTGTAGCTGTTGAACGAATAAATGGGGAAAAATTCCTCAAATTTGCCGTGGAAAATCACATACTTGACAGAAAAAAGAGAATATTCTCTGATTCGTCGCATATATATTTTCCCATTTTGGAAAATTCACCTCTGCCCGGACTTGAAGTGAATGAATACGACTTTCAGTTGAGGGAGAATGAAACGATCAAAGAGTATCTTACGGAAAAATATGGAGAACCGGTTGAAATGCTGAAATGGCAGAGAGTCGGCGAATCGCTCATATTCAGTGATACATCCTTCATTGACAGAGAAATGGCAGAGGATATAGTGAACAAAGGATTTGCTTCTTCAGTGTTGAAAAGAAACGGTTCTGTATCAGGATCAGAACGGAGGCCTTCCATGACTGTACTGTCCGGAACACCGGGAGATACCGTTCACAGGGAAAACGGAATCAACTTTGTGCTTAACCCCGAAAAAATAATGATCAGCAAGGGAAATATCTCTGAAAGGGGGATTCCATTCCTGAACCTGCTAAGAGGCAGGAAAATACTTGACATGTTTTCCGGCATAGGTTACTTTTCACTCCCCCTTGCAGCCAAACTGGAGGCAGAGGAACTAACGTGTACAGATATAAATGGCATTGCAATTGAATATCTCTTAAAATCCTACAGTGCTTCTGAAATTGGCACAAAACTGGAAGCACTGAACATGGATTGCAGGCTTATTCCCCCTGAGAGGAAATATGATATAATACTGATGGGGAACTTCAAGAGCATCAATTACCTTCCGGAAGCACTCTCCCACATTGAAAAAAGGGGCCAGATCATACTTCACTATCTTTCACCCACAGGAACACACAGCAGCCATTTGGAACTCATAATGAAATCATGCAGGGGCATGTCCTTCCTCGTTGATATGCTGGAAACCCACAGGGTCAAATCATATGCTCCACATCTCTGGCACATGTCTTCACTGATTGAAGTTTCGAGGAACGAATGACATTCATTTCAGCAAAATACACTTCCCTGAGTGAAAACATTTTCCTGGATTATGTTACTGTTCCCACAAAGAGCAAAATTTTTAACGGTGAGACATATTGATAGTGTCTCAGGGGTCGAACACCTGCGAAGACGAGTTTCAATGAGTGATGTGCATATGGCTGATGGAGAGGCTGAAATTCTTGATTTTCTTCTGGAACTTGAATCGGATGATGAGAAAGTCCGGAGAGCGGATCATGAATGCAACATGGTTGCAGGTCTCCTTGCCGAAGGTTACAATGAAAATACCATCATAAAGAAGTATTCGGGAAAGATCAAATTCATAAATGCAGTCCTGGAATTCGCAAAGTCAAGGAACAGTGTCATGAAGAAATTCTCCAGATACGACAGATTGTGGCTGGATCGGTATTCAGCATCATATTCAACCCCCGAGGACGTGGGAATTTACAGATCTTTGAAGCTTGCCGGAAAGAACATTGCTGATCTCGGTTCAGGTGCTGGCATGCAGGCAATATTCCTCTCCATGAATTCCATGGTTACAGGCATCGAGATCGATAAATCGAGATATATTATGTCCCTTCTCAACAACAGTGCGTATGAAACAAAATGCAACTTCATGAATGCAGATGCAACCGAGGCCGGAAATGTGCTTGAAAAACATGATACTGTATACTCTGATCCCCTCAGGAGCAGATTTTCAATGGAAAGAAACATCATGGATCTGGAACCGTCCCCCATTAAGATAATGTCCCTGTACAGTGGGAAAATCGGAAATTTCGTATTTGACCTTCCGCCAATGATCAGGAAGGAAAAACTCGAACAGTTCCATGGGGAACTTGAATATCTGTCGGTAGATGGCAGATTGTCCAGATTGACATTGTACATTTCTGAAGGAGAAGAAAGGAAGTTGTCAGCAGTTTCTCTCCCATCGGGAAAATCATTTTCTTCGCAGAGAATTGAAACTCCCCGCACTACAAAAAATGTGGAAAAATATATCTTCCTGCCTGATGCTTCCCTTTTCTACTCTGAGTTGCATGGAAACTACTGTAATTCGGCAGGGCTCCAATTGCTTCAGAAAGAGGTAAGGAAAGCAATATACACTGGAGATTCTCCAATTGATGGGTTTATGGGCGAGATTTTCCGCGTAGAAAAAAAATGTCCCCTTTCAATGCTAAAGGAAACACTGGATGATATGGATGCGGGAAAGGTGCTAATAAGATATGAAACGCAGGACTATTATGGAACGAGAAATCAACTGGAAAAAGATCTTGAAGGAAATGACGAGGTGCATATTTTCAAGATCGATGATACTGCCCTGCTTTCAGTTAAATTGGAATTTTGAAAAAAAAACAAAATGAAAAGTATAATAGCATAACAGCAATTTTGCACCTATGGCAATACGGAGAATAAACCTTGAAAAACTCCCGAGAGCTGGCAATTATTCCCATGGAATAATTTCAGGAAACACCATATATCTTTCTGGACAGCTCGGAATCAATCAGGAAACAAAGGGGAACTTCAGGAAACAGTTTGAAACAGCAATGGGGAACGTTGAAAAAATACTCGAGACTTCCGGCAGTTCCCTCGATAATGTCATCAGGGTTGTTGTCTATCTTGCAAGCCCATCAAATTTTCAGGAAATGAACCAGCTTTTTGATGCTTACTTCAACAACAGGGCCCCTGTGAGGACAACGATCATATGCGGTTTTGTAAACCCTGATGCGCTTGTTGAGCTTGAAGTCACAGCATCAAAAGCTTGAGTCTATTTTTCTCTATTACAATTTATTGATTTTTTTTACACCAATAAGTCAATTGTCGTTTAATTTCAGGGATTCCTGTGTGCACATATGCAGAATAATCGGGGGGGCAATATGATCTATTCAGTTAAAATGGTGATCTTCTTCACTGCATGCTTTATTTTGGTGAGTGCATCAAATACAATATCATACATAATATAAGACCTGAGATTTAATGCTCTCTTCATACTCCCACGATCAACTGTAAACTTCAGTTCCTTCTCCAACCATTGCCCAAGTATATGGCTTCTTGCCTGACCTTTCCAGTCTCTTTATCCTTTTAGTTCCTAGCCCTTGTACATGTGACTTTATCCCCTAAATCTGCCTTATGGTAAGGGTAAATGTAGTGCTATTTAAAGGGAAGATGAGTATGATGAAGTATTGAATTAACTTGTATTGATATTATGGTTTTATCTGAAATTTATCCGTGAATAATATATAGATACACACCAGAAACGAGGCAAATACAAAAGAAAACAAGTACCCGTAATCCGGATTCAAGGATATAATTCCATCCTTAAAAAAATAAAAAGCAAATAGTGGTGAGAACAGATAAGAAAATGATGCAATTACGATATTCGGTCTCATTCCCATACTTGCATAATTATTCAACAATGCTTCTATGGATAAGGGAAGTAAAAATGAGAACATTATGGTTGTAGTAATTGCTTGGTTTGTGCTATTGTATATGGCGGAGAGAGACATAATCCCAAAAATTACGAACATGCTCAGAATAGATGGTACAATTAGAAAACTGTAATTAAAATAAACAAGTATTAAGGAATTTATTATAAGAATAGGAATAAAAGTAATAAAAGCGGCAATCACTTTGCTTATGGAAATTCTTCTTCTGGACTGAAATAGATTCAGTTCAAAAATTTGAATAGACTTATCTCTGAATATTCCGGAACCGACAAATACAGCTGTGACGGGAAAGGAAAGTATAGAACTGTCAAATATAAACATAAAATAAGAAGATGAAAGAAACAATGAAGCATACTGAACTAAAACCACTATTAATAGTACTATTTCATAAACTGGGGACGTCATTATGGTCTTTAAATACCATTTAATAATCTTGCTTAATTTTACCATATACTTTCCTCAACCCGGCTCTTTTGAACCCTATAACTTTGTGTTCCTTCACAAGCTTGCTAAATTCGCCTTCGTTTCCTTCACAAATGTATCTATTTTCTATAGTGTATATAACATTTAATCCAATGTCGGGGAGATCGGGATTTGGTATAACCTCAAATGTTTTATCGTCGTATAGTTCAGTCATATTTCCCTGCCAAATTAAATTTCCATCATTTAGTATTACATAGGTGTCGCATAATAGTTCCGCTTCATCGATTGATTGCGTTGCGATAATAAACTCTTTATTGCTTGAGCGTAAATAGTTATAAATTTTTGATCTTACGAAAACATCCAGGTGTGAAAATGGCTCATCAAGGAATAGAATGTTATTTTGAGATGCGATTGTTGAAAGAACATATAAAATTTGTTCTTGTCCGGAGGATAATTCATTTATAAAGTCATTCTCGAATCTGTTAATATTTAATTCACTAACTAGTTCATCTACTAGTGATTTTCTTCCTCTAATTTCTCTTAGTTCTTTAATGAATGATGAGACTTTAATGTGAAACGGAAACTTTCCTTTTTCAAAGCAAAAAGAAATGTTATTTTCAACCCATTTGTGATTTTCATAGGATTTGACCCCGTTTATTGCAATACAACCGCCATCCGGTTTAAGCAATCCAAGTAACATAGATATAATAGTTGTTTTTCCACTCCCATTATGCCCGAGAATTGCTATCCTTTTTCCCTTAATCTCAAATGAAATTCTATTTAAGGCAACAACATTACCAAAATATTTCGTTACATTTTCAGCTTTTATATTTATATCTTCCATAGGTCATCTTCTGTATCTTATGATGAATAAAATTATTCCTGAAGCTATCAATGCTATGTTAACCGGAAATGCGTTAGAAATTCCATCTAATATCCAACCTTTCCAATTTTGATTGGGCAAAGTATTTCCGGAAACCAGACTTATGGAAATAATACTAGAGTATGGTGATATAGGAGTATGATCAGGTGATTTTTGATCGGTTAAATTAAGAAATACAGAAGAATTCATGCTTATTGATAAAGCGCTTAATACCTTTGAATGCCCATATTCTATATAACAAATTGATGGCAAATTCGCAAAGTACAAATATGGATTGCCCAAATAATTAGATATAGGACCTTCTAGAGATTTATTAACAATTTTGTAAGACCAGTAAGTTGTATTGACACAATTGGAATTAGGGAAAAGTGTCTCATTTAATATATTATACAAAAGAGAATTTGAGGATAAAACCGAAGATGATATTTTTGTAATACTCTGCCCAATAAAAGCATTAATCTTGTAATTATTCCTATCTATCCCTATTGGATACCCTAGTCCTGAGCATAGTATGAACTCTGTAGCCTTTATTTGATGAGAATTTCCTTTAAAACTTACATTAAAAATATATCCATAGGAGTATGTATTACCAGAACTTGAATTTGAAAATATTGGACTTGTAGAATAAAATGTAATACTACTCTCGTTCACAAGATTTCCATGATGAGGTATGGGTAAATATGATTCAAAATAGTATGCGCTTACAGGAAATATTGACATTATGATGCCTGAACATACTAAAATAATAACCAAGGCATTATTAAAAAATTTAATTTGTTTAATTTTTCTTTTACTGGTTCCACTTTTTACTGGTTTTTTCATCGACAATCACTAAATTATTTCGCTAATGTGTTGGTTTAAACTCCAACATTAGCATCTTCTCCAAATGTTACTGAGATAGGGATTGTAACTGTTGTGGTACTTCCATCAACGCCATAATAGAAGTTCACTTGGTTGTAACTGTTTGGAGTCAACTTCACATACATTGATCCTGAATGCGAGTTGAAAGGTGAACTTAATTTCCAATTGGCATTCGAATTAAGAACCAATGAACTTGAGCATGTAATGGCTCCATTATATGAACCACCATCTGGCCAGACTCCACCATTATTAAGCGTGTTAAAAGTGTTTGGCCCAATTACAAAAACCAAATTTGCAGTGTCATAGGAAAAGGTCCATTGGTCTGTTACCCATGCCATTTTCATTCCGAATATATTAGTTCCATATACCTGTAACCAAGCCACATTATTATATTCTACAACGTCAGGTAATGCTTGCTTCCCTACATTCTGAGTCATGTTTGAACTCATAGAAACTGTTATTCCCATCCCTACGACCAACAAAACCAAAAATGCTACAAATATGTGTTTAGGTTCCACATAACGTCTAAATCTCTCTCTCTCTTTATTTTTTAATTTAGTTCTCATTAATCATGTTACTCTTATATAATATATTAATATTATGGTTGTTTATAAGTATTCAGCCATGTGAAATTATCCGGAATTAAACCTAAAAGAAATTTTCCCTTCTTTCTAATTGATTCGAGAATACATTATAATCTTGAGAAATCGTCTGTTCCCATCTAGAGTGGAATCCTTAGGATATGTTCATATAGATCACAATATACCTAATTGCCCTTCTTGCATGATTGTTTTGGATTCAATGTTTTTCTGTAATAGAAAGAGATATCGTTATATATACCAATACCTCCAATGACACCTATGGTATCTTCTTTCCATCGCTTGAAGTGACTCTACATGAAGTCATGTCCAGATATCTCACATTCTGAAAAAGGTTTAATCCTGAGTGGCAATACGGTGTTTACCTTAAATGGTGGAATTATGACAGAAAATCTAGACCCGTTTGAAATAGCGGTAGAACAGCTGGGAAAAGCAGCAAAGATAATGAAACTGGATAAGCAGGCGTTTGAAATACTGAAGAGTCCCCAACAGATACTTCAGGTAAGCCTTCCTGTTAGAATGGATAGCGGAGAAGTTAAAGTTTTCACAGGATTCAGAGTGCACTATAACTCTGCAAGGGGCCCCACGAAAGGCGGAATCAGATTCCACCCTGAGGAGACCATATCAACTGTAAAAGCACTTTCTGCATGGATGACATGGAAAACCGCAGTTGTGGATATTCCACTCGGTGGAGCAAAAGGCGGAATTATATGCGATCCAAAAACCATGAGCCAGGGAGAACTTGAGAGACTCAGCAGAGCATATGTAAGGGCAATAGGAGAATTCATAGGCCCGGAAGTGGATGTTCCAGCACCTGATGTTTACACAACTCCACAGATAATGGCATGGATGATGGATGAATACGAGAACATCACGAGAAGATCCTCACCCGGAGTCATAACAGGAAAACCACTGACACTCGGAGGATCACAGGGAAGGGGAGATGCGACAGCAAAAGGCGGAATGTATGTCCTTAAGGTTGGAGCAAAGAAAAAGAATATCGATCTTTCCAAGGCAAGAATTGCAATACAGGGATTTGGAAATGCAGGACAGTTTGCACTTAAGCTCGTGAAAGAACACTTTGGCTCAAAAGTCGTCGCAATATCCGACACAAAGGGTGGAATATTCCTTGAGAGCGGAATCGACTATGATGCACTTGTAAAACACAAGCAGCAGCATGGCACTGTACAGGACTTCAATGGTGCAAAAAACATCTCAAATGAGGATCTCCTTGAACTTGACGTTGATGTGCTCATACCTGCAGCCATAGAGAACCAGTTGACCGGAAAGAATGCAGAAAAGATAAAGGCAAAAATCGTACTCGAACTTGCAAACGGCCCAACAACTCCTGAAGCAGATGTAATACTCCACAAGAACAATGTGCTCGTTCTTCCTGATTTCCTTTCAAACGCAGGGGGAGTGACAGTGTCTTATTTCGAGTGGGTTCAGAATATGGGCGGATACTACTGGACTGCAGAAGAGGTCTACGAGAAGCTCGACAAGAAAATGACTGCATCAGCAGAAGCTGTTCTTGAAACTGCAGAAAAATACAAAGCAGATCCGAGAATGGGCGCCTATATAATTGCTGTTCAGAGAGTTGCTGACTCTATGAAAGCAAGAGGATGGTACTAAACCACCCTCCATTTTTAAAATACCATTCCAGGCCAGCATAGGTTAGTACTGGGCGGGAATAGTGTAGTGGTTATCACAGGGGCTTCCCAAGCCCTTAACTCGGGTTCGAATCCCGGTTCCCGCATTTCTGAAAAACCAAGTATCCATTTTATGGCAATATACCTTAAACTTAAAACAGCATAATTTAAATAGTCGAGTTTAAAATATAAAAGTATATATTAATAAAAATTGATTACCCATACATGAAAAGCGCATTTAAAATAGCCTTAGTCATAGTAGTAGTGGCCCTTGTAGTCTCTACAGGGTTTCTTTATGCCACTGGCAAACTGAACCTAAACAGCACGAGTACAACAATATACCCATCCACTTCCCCACAGTACAACTCCCCTAACGTGGTAAGTTCTAATCAGGTAAACAATTCACTGGGCGGTGGATGGAACCAGACATCTGGATCATCTGCCACTGCAACCAATGCTTCCTCAGGAATAACCACAATCGAAGGTGGAACCTCTACAGGTCCAGCGGCTAAAGTTGCAGTAAATTCATATGCAATGCCAGGGTACAGCCAGATTGTCGGAGAAATGCCATACCTGTCATTGCAGAATTCCATTTCACAGTATACTCCTTCAACTACCACTTCCGCTAATTCCAGTTCACCTTTTACCGGAATGACTTCCTTTGAATTTGCAGTATTTCAGCCTTCAAAAGGTGCCGGACTCGTAACCGTAGGATACATTTCAGAAAAGAACCAGACTACGATTAACAGAGTATGGTCAGCGATGAACGACAGTGCAAAGAATTCAACAACAGCCAATGTTTCAAAGGGAATGACATCTTCAGGAACACCATACGTATATGGATTCTTCAAGTCAAACATGTTTAAACATATGTCTAATGCATTCAATGCTACTGGAATGTATGTAAATGTGATGATCTCAGTCTACTCAAACAATCTCATAATAATACTTCACCTTGCAAACGTCAATACAACAAATGCCTCCATGCTCACTCTTATGAACAGTGAGATTACAGTGCTCAAAAATCCATCATCCATCCCATCTCACCCAATATTCATCACATCTGCCCAGATAAAAAATCAGACAGGTATTAATGAGACAAATTTCCTGCAGTTGAACATAAACATACAGAATGCTTCATCCATTTACAAGGATTTTGTGAACAGTTCCAATTTGTCCACATCTTCTTCTGAAACAAATTATTTGGGTGAGGCTATGTCAAATCTTTCTGCCATAGGGCTTTCCACATACGGAGACAATAAAGGAAATTCCACTGATGTAGTACTTTTGAAGTTTAACAACAATTTCAACACTACCATTTTCGACGGTCTTCTTTCAGTCACCAACAACGAATCAAAGGTATTCAGCAGTTCAACACTCAACGGAGCAAAATATGTATTCTACAGCAACAGTTCAGTCTATTCAAAAACCAATATATCAGTAATGCTCTTTGACTACAAATCATACGTTGGAATAATTGAACTCGTGAATCTGAATGGGCCACTTGTCTCCCAGTCCGGAATGAAAGTTCTCCTTGGGAATGAGATTTCACTACTGTGATCTCATTATTTTTTTATACTCGAGCTCTGCCCGGGTAATTTTTTCTATATTTTTTAATCTTATTCTGTTTTCAGAAATTGTTTTGAAGAAGCTGTTAAGCATGTCCTCGTTCTCTATCCACGCTGCAAACTTACCATTTTCCGTGCGTTCAATCCTGAATTGTCCCAGACTCTCCTCTTCGAAGTTTTCGTCTGTTTGAAGTATCAGGAAATATCCTTTTCCATCAAGTTCAAGATCTTCCCTGATCTCTCCGCCCACAATAAAAATTATTCTGTTGCATATTTTACCTATTATATTGAGGTCATGGGAAGTGACTATGATGAGCCTTTCTTTTTCACTTTTAAGCTGGTCAATAAGCTTCCCAAACATATCCACGCCCTTTGCATCCATATTATCGGTGGGCTCATCCAGTATGATGATATCCGGAGAACCAACAACTGCCAGTCCGATGGATAGCCTTTTTTTCTCACCCGATGATAGATCCCTCAAAGGAATATCTTTTTTGGAAAACAGACCTAGAGTTTTCAGATTATTTTCAATTTCTTCCCTTGTGCCAGGCACCCCCATTCTCAATTTATAGGCGATTTCAAGCATTTCGTAAGAATTCACATAGGAATAGAGCCATGGATTCTCAATCAGGGCACCAATTTTCCTGGCACATACCTTATGATTCTCCACAATGTCGATTCCATCCACGAAACTTGATCCTTCGAAGTCGTCAATACAACCTGAAATGATTTTCAGGAGTGTTGATTTTCCGCTTCCGTTTGGCCCCACTATGCCAATTATGGAATTCTCCATGAGCAGGCTGTGTATATTGATCACCGCTGTACCCCTTATGATCCTGCGTAAATTTTTCACTTCGATTGAACTTATGATATCTCACCCCTTCTCATGAAGAATACATAAAGAATGAAAGAAAAAACCGCAGTATAACCCAGCTGAATATAGATTGAAAGTAGTTCCGCGCTTACGCTGATGCTTGAGAGTGAACCGGTATATACCATGAAATATGGATCAATATTGAGGAACACCAGATATGCAACCCTCTGTGCATTGGTGATTATGTAACCGTCATCTAATGTTGTCATGCCTGAAATGAGAAGAGATATTATATTGGTTATGAGCAGAAAAACCACTATGAATCCAATGGGACTGTAACTCCCCTTCTTTACGATGCTGCTGAACGCCATGGCCCCTATTGTATCAGTCAGTATGATGAGAAACAGTACAAAGATATAATTCACAAAGGCAGGGTTTGGTAAACTCCTGAAAATAATGAGATATGTGATCAATTGAACTAATACAAAAAGAAAGACTGCCAGAATAGATGCTATGTAGCAGGAAATCAGTTTCGAAAGGAGAAATTCTTCCTTTGAAACAGGCATTGTCATGAAATGGTAAATGTTTTTTGATTCTATATCTGAAGAAATGGAAGTGGAACCAAAAAAAGATGCAGCCAGTACGGGAAGATAGATAGCTATGCTTGCCCATGCAAAATTGTAAATATCCTCAAGAATGGGCGCCGGATAGTGAGAAACCTGTATGAAATTGGGGACGAACTCATTTACAATGGAACGGAGAAAGAATATTGAAAGAACAGACATGAGAAGACTTATAAGCAAAAACAGGGAAAATATGTACTTGAATGCATCTGATTTCCTGTAATTCTTAAGGAAAAAAATAACCATGCTCTTGACATTCCAAATCATATTATTGACCATTAGATCACCGAATCCAGGAACAGATTAAAATTGGCATATATGAATTCGTAAAGTGAATTTCCATTCTCAACAGTGATAAGCACACCGTTATTAGGCAACGGGAAGATCGTTGCATTTGAAGGCAGTATGTACCCTATCAATATGAATATATCAAAACTGTTTATGATGGGATTAAGATAGAGATATATCTGGACTGAGGAGTGTGAAATATTGCCAGTAGCCGAGCAGATTGGTTGAAAAGGTGAATGAATATATTCAAAGGAAAGAAAATTGTCATTCTGAATGGGGAGCAATTTCGACTGGTTTATAAACGTTCCATAGTAACTTGATGTGAGGGATGCTTTGATTGCGGCCAGATTTCCAAAAATCATTATACTGGATTCAGGATTTGCAATATATTCCGAACCACTGCTGTTGAGTGATATATTCTGCCCAAACAATTTGGCAAGGATATTGAAACCAATAAAACTAAAACTGCTGTTTTTTGGAACACTTATGACTGGCACATTGAAGCATATAAGTGGCTCACGGAGATAAAGTTGGACACGAAAGATTTTGAAGATTTTTGAATTTTCTAATATAAGATTCTGGCCGTAAACTATGGCCCCGAAGTAATTATCACCAAAGAAAACAATTATGGAGATATTTCCATAGGTTCCCCTCCATATATCGTTGGCATTTCCAGGAATATACGTATAAGGATTGTTCTGTAGTGTTACCTTGGATGATGTATAATTATATACGATTCCCAGTCCGCTTAGGAAAAGGAGCATCGTTACAAAGGCCGCTGTGGCCTTAATTAAATATCTCAATAAAAATGAATGTATGGACTCTATATCATTCTTACTATACCTGCCATGTTTCATTGACATACTGCAGCAAATTCCGCAGGCTGCTTTCAGACACAACAATTTCATGATATTCAGATGAATGTATGATTTATGCCTTCTGTTTGAAAAGCCGTTTTAAAGGTATTACAGTAATTTATATAAAAAACCATAAGAAAATGAACAGATATCAATCCGGGAAATCTCATGCTTTACGAAGGTATTGCAAATTGAAATATACATTAAAACAATATACGTAAGATGGCAGGAAGAATTAAAGTTATAAACGAACCGGGTGATCTCGTTTCCATATTCAGGGCAGCCGATACGGATATCAAGAGAAAATTGCTCATTGACCTGTCAACCAGCTGGATAACCCTTCCAAATATACAGGAAAAATACGGTGTCGAAGGAAAAAAGGCTCTCCTTTATCTTGACAAGATTAAAATGCTTGAGAGCCAGTGGATTACTGGAAGCAACGGACCTGAAAAGGGTTATCATACATACTATAACAACGTCCAGATCAATATTATGGGAACAATGGAGGAGCTTGCAGATATAATTTATGCCACAAACCTGCCTGAGAGCCATCTTGAGAAATATGAAAATGAAATCGTGGGAATGATGTCAGGGAATGAAGGAGTATTCATGGGTGAGATCGCTGAAAAACTTGGAATCACCCAGACATTTCTCCGTGGCATTGTCAAAAGATCCAATATTCTGCAGATAAAGGGATTCAAAATAGAGAAAGTGCTTGATGACTGATATCGGGGTTTACAGGTATGGGCACAGGCCCATGCGTGATAAACGTGTCACAACACATGTGGCCCTCACCGCCCGTGCATTTGGTGCATCCGGCATAATCGTGGATACCAGGGACGAGCAGCTGGAAAAAAGCATAAGAAAAGTTGTGAATGATTTTGGTGGGAATTTCTCCATCGATACAGGTGTTTCCCTTGACAGATTTTTAAAAGATTCTAAAAGTAAGATCCTTATCCATCTCACGATGTATGGAATTCCCATAGACCAGTCCATAGGAAAAATCAATGAATTAATGGCATCCGGAAAGGATATTGCAATTTTTGTCGGAGCAGAGAAGGTGCCGGGAAAAGTGTATGCAGAGAGCACGATCAATGTATCTGTGACTTCCCAGCCTATCAGCGAGATTTCTGCCCTTGCTATTCTTATGGACAGAATCATGGGCGGCAAAGAGTTCTCCATTAAATTTCCCGGTAAACTCAGGGTAGTGCCCATGGAAAGGGGGAAGAAGGTAGTAATTGTCCCGGATCGGGCCCGCTGCCTTGAGATATTGAGAGAAAACAGCCTGCCCCCTGAATCGTTTGAACGTGCGGTGAATATAGAATCTTTATCCATGAAGATCGCTTCCGGCATTGAGTGCGACATAAACCTTGTCTCTGCATGTTCCATGCTGTTGCCTCTTTTGGAGAGCAGGCCTGAATCCATCAAACTGCTGAATGATATATCCAAAACTGTAGCTGAATCAGTTTCAAAAATTGATAATGCCATAAGACAGAAAGACAGTATGAATGGGGCCCTTTCCAATGAGGAGAAGATTGTGGTTTTTTCCGCACAGAGGATTTCGTCTATTCAGGAAGATGATGAAGAACAGGATCGTGCAGGAGAATTTTTCAGGGAATTCGAGATCATGGATCATGAAATATATGGGCAGAATCCTGATAAAAATGAGAACGGGAAACGTGATACGTTTAGAAAAACTTAATTGCATGTTTTTTATAACCACCCTAAGCCGCTGTAGCTCAGTTGGTAGAGCACCCGCCTGTTAAGCGGGCGGTCGTCGGTTCGAGCCCGACCGGCGGCGTTCTTTGCTTTGTATTTTAAGAATGCTTTAAAAAAGTCAGGGATTGCAGGAAAACTGCAATCAGTGTGAGAGAAGGTAGGCTATGGCTGCTTTTGCGCTGTGAAGCCTGTTTTCAGCTTCCTGGAAAATTACGCTGTTTATGCTGTCTGCAACTTCATCTGTGACTTCAAGGCCCCTGTGTGCAGGGAGGCAGTGCATGAAAATATAATCCTTCCTTGCGTGGGAAACCAGATCAGAATTAACCTGATAATTTCTGAAAATCTTTTCCTTCTCCTCTTTCTCTTTTTCCTGTCCCATGGAAACCCATACATCGGTGTAAACTATGTCTGCGTCTGTGACGGCCTTCACGGAATCTGTTGTTGTCTCTATTTTTGAACCGGTTTTTGCCCCAATTGCCTTTGCCTTCTGGACGAAATCCTTGTCTGGCTCGAAACCCTTTGGTGTGGCTATTGAGACATCCATTCCTGTCATTGAACATGCAAGCAGGATGGAGTTAACCATGTTGTTTCCGTCCCCAACATAAGCAAATTTCATTCCGTCAAGCCTGTTTTTCTTCTCTGCTATTGTCATGAAGTCCGCAATAAGCTGGAGTGGGTGTTCCCTGTCATCCAGTGCGTTTATTACAGGTACTGATGAATGTTTTGCGAGTGTTTCTACATTCTCGTGCCTGAAAGCCCTGTATGTTATGATGTCAAGCATTCCAGACAGAACCTTTGCAGTGTCCTGGACTGTTTCTCCCCTTCCCATCTGCATATCGTTCGGGTTAAGGTAGATGGCGTTTCCGCCAAGCTGGTACATTGCTGTTTCAAGGGAGACCCTTGTCCTGGTGCTGGATTTCTCGAATATCATTCCCAGAGACCTGCCCTGAACAGCCTCATGAGGCTGATATCTTGATCTCTTGAGTTTCAGTCCGAGATTTATGACTTCCTGGAAATCGTCCCCCAGATCAAGAATTGATATGAGATCTTTCTTGAACATATTCTCACTCCAGGAAATCCGGTACATTTATCGGATAGTCTGCGACCTTCACGCCTGCATCATTGAATGCCTTGATCTTGGATTCTGCTGTTCCGACTCCTTTCTCGATAATGGCCCCTGCATGCCCCATCCTCTTTCCCGGTGGTGCGCTTCTTCCTGTGATGTATGCAACAACCTTTTTTGTGACATGTTTCTTTATGTATGCTGCAGCAAGTTCCTCGTTGCTTCCTCCGATTTCACCCACAAGAACAATCTGCTCTGTTTCAGGATCCTTCTCAAACTGCTGGAGAACGTCTATGTAGCTTAGCCCTACCACAGGATCGCCGCCAAGTCCTATGACCGTGCTCTCGCCCCTTCCGCTCCTTGTGACTGCATCCACTATTTCGTAGGTCAGTGTTCCGCTTCTTGACGCAACTGCTACATTTCCCTTCTTGAATATCTTTCCAGGCATGATGCCGATCTTGCATTTGCTTGAGATGGCAGTTATTCCCGGCCCATTGGGCCCAAGCATGACTATGCCCTTCCTCCTTGCATTGTGGTAGATCTCCATTGAGTCATGGAATGGAACGTGCTCCGTGAGTATGTATACGATCTTTATTCCCGCATCAATTGCCTCAAAGGCTGCATCCTTCACAAATGGTGCTGCAACGCTTATCATTGTTGCGTTTGGCTCAAATTCCATTGCATCTCTGAGAGATGATACCACAGGTACCTTATCATTGAACTTTGTTCCTGCCTTTGTAGGTGATGTTCCGGCAACAATGTTTGTCCCGAATGCCATCATTTCGCCTGCATGGAATGAACCCTGCTTTCCTGTTATTCCCTGCACAACCACTCTTGTATCCTTATCCACATATACGCTCATCTTAATTCCCCCCTGTTGCCTTTACAACGCCCTCAACCGCTTCCATCATTGATGGGTATGAGTCTATGCCTGCATCCTTCAGTATTTTTCTTCCTTCCTCTTCCCTGATTCCACTGAGCCTCACAACTATAGGCTGCTTTATTCCATATCTTGATTTTGCAAGAGCTATTCCGGTGGCCACGGTGTCGCATTTGGTTATTCCGCCAAATATGTTCACCAGGATGGTTTTCGGTTTTGCCTTGAGAACGAACTCGAATGAATTTGAAACAGTTTCTGAGTTGTCCGTTCCCCCAAGATCAAGGAAATTTCTTGGCTTTGCATTATGAAGCGTGAGAGCATCCAGAGTTGCCATTGTGAGACCTGCACCGTTTGCTATGACTCCGATATTCCCGTCGAGCTCTATGAATGAATAACCCTTTGAATTTGCCTCAAGTTCCAGTGGTGTTTTTTCCGGGTCAATCACTTCAAATTCCCTGTGCCTGAAAAGTGAATCACTGTCTATGACCATCTTGGAATCTGCTGCAATTACCTTTCCGCTTCCTGTGACAACAAGCGGGTTGATCTCCACAAGCTCGCAATCCTCCGTGTTGAATATTTTATAAAGTTTTTCCAGTATGGCCATGAACTGCTTTCCAACTTCAGGATCAAGCTTCATGAAATTTACTGCATCCCTTCCGATGAACTGGGAGTAACCGAGAAGCGGGTCAATGATCCTGGTGAATATCTTATCGTGGGAAACAGACTCTATCTCAACTCCGCCCTCTGATGTGCATATCAGTATGGGGGCTTTGTTTGTCCTGTCAAGGGCAATGCTCACGTACATTTCCTTTTTGATATCGATCATTTCCTCGACAAGAACCTTGGTGACAGCCAGATCCCTGATCTTTGAGCCCAAAAGCTGTTTGACTGAGGCTGTCAGTTCCTGCTCGGATTTTGCAAACTTTATTCCGCCAGACTTTCCCCTTCCGCCGAGAAGTATCTGGGATTTTACAACTACAGGCATTTCATATTTTCTGATGTCAGATTCTTTTTCCACGACATAACCTGATGGTACAGGTATGCCATGTCTTCTGAACACTTCTTTTCCCATGTATTCATAGAGATTCAAGGTTTCACCTAGAACCCTTATGTTTTCTATGAATAAAAATATGACAATACTGCAAATTAAAAAAATGGGTTTTTGTATAAAAAATCAGTATGGTGGCATTCCGCCGGGCATGCCGCCCATTCCACCCATTCCGCCTTCGGGCCCTGCAGAAGGTGCGCCCTTCTTGCTTGCGATGACATCATCTATCCTGAGGATCATCGTTGCAACTTCGACAGCGCTTTCCAGAGCATGCTTCTTCACCTTGAGAGGGTCGTACACGCCGATCTTCATCATGTCTGTGACCTTGTTCTCTGTGAAGTTTATTCCAAACTCCTTCTTGCCGTTCTCGTGGTCAGCCTTGAGCTGTATGAGTGTGTTTATGGGATCCATTCCTGCGTTTTCTGCAAGTGTTCTGGGTATGATTTCCAAAGCCTTTGCGAATGCCTCTATGGCAAGCTGTTCTCTTCCTCCGACCTTGTTTGCATATTCCCTTATCCTGAGTGCAAGTTCTGATTCGACTGCTCCTCCGCCCGGAAGTATCTTTCCATCTTCTTTCGTTATGGCAACAACCCTAAGTGCGTCGTTGAGTGCTCTCTCGATCTCCGATACCACATGCTCTGTTCCGCCCCTGATGAGTATACTCACTGCCTTGGGATTCTTGCATCCTGTCACGAAGGTCATCCTGTCCTCGCCTATCTTCCTCTCTTCGACATTCTTTGCGTTTCCCAGTGATTCCTTTGAGAGATCATCAAGATTTGTGACGATCTTTGCACCTGTTGCTTTTGAAAGCTTCTCCATGTCGCTTTTCTTTACCCTTCTTACGGCATAAATGCCCTCTTTTGCAAGGTAATGCTGTGCAATGTCGTCTATACCCTTCTGGCAGAGTACCACTGTGGCCCCGCTTTTCTTGATCTTGGAAACCATTTCCTTGAATGTTTCTGTCTCCTGGTCAAGGAAGTCCTGTATTTTTGTTGGATCTGATATCTGTACTTTTGCCTCTATCTCTGTTTTCTTAATCTCGAGAGCAGAGTCTATGAGTGCAATCTTTGCATTTGTGACCGTGGATGGCATCTTTGCATGAACCTTTTCCTTGTCTATGACAAGTCCCTCTATGAGTTCAGTCTCATTCACGTTGCCGCCGCTCTTCTTGTCTATCTTAATGTTTGATGCATCTACCCTGAATTTTCCGTCTCTCTCTTCGGCCACTGAATTCACTGCCTTAACTATGAGATTGTAAAGCGTGTCTCCTCCGAGTCCGATGTTCTTGCCGGAAAGGGCCGTCCTTGCAATTTTCTCCATTGTTGAATCATCGCTTGCGTCCTTTGCGATTTTCTGGAGCTGTGCCTTTGCCTCATTCACTGCAAGCCTGTATCCGTTTGCAATCACTGTGGGATGTACACCCTGCTCGAGAAGCTCCTCAGCCTGCTTCAGGAATTCTCCTGCAAGCACAACTGCTGTGGTGGTTCCATCTCCAACTGCAGTATCCTGTGATTTTGCAACCTCAACAATCATCTTTGCCGTGGGGTGATCGACATCCATTTCCTTCAGTATGGTGGCCCCGTCGTTTGATATAATTATATCACCGATGGAGTCCACGAGCATCTTGTCCATTCCCTTCGGGCCCAGTGTTGTTCTCACAGCATCTGCAATTGCCTTTGCGGCCTCTATGTTTGACCTCTGTGCATTCTTTCCCTGTTCCCTGCTTGTTCCTTCTTTCAGTATAAAAATTGGCATCTGTCCGCCTAACATTTCAGTTCCTCCTGATGTGTAGGTAAATTTGTTCTTCAATATAAATCTTTTTGTCACAAATATGATCAAAATAGAGAGGGAAAAGTGGCAGTATCATTCCTTTTCAGAATGAAAAAATTGAATGTGTTGAATTTTCTTTATAGATTTTTCCTGACAAGACTGACTGCATCTGACATGTTCTTCAATTTTTCAAATCCGGTTTCTATGGATCTTGTCCTTAGGCCACAGTCCGGATTGATCCTTATGAGATCGGGCCTGTCAAACTGCTTCAGTGAGAAGTTTATCCTGTCTGTTATAAGTTCAACCGATTCCACATGATCTATATGTATATCGGTCACTCCCAGCCCGAGGAATCTCTTTTTGGATACGGTGTCATTGGCCTCCCTGAATCTTCTGACATCTGTGAATCCTGGCCTTCTGTCACTGCCAATTCCATTCAGGAGAGTATCCCTGTTTGCGAATTCGAGGTTGTATCCGTCTACCCTGAGATCTCCAAGCCTGTCAAAAAGGTAACCGTAGTCTGAACTGTAGCAGACGTGAATGGAACTCTCAATTCCTTCAACTCCATTAATACTCCTGTTCACGGATTCCGTGACTATGTCCATCTCGGATGGATGGGTGGTGGTTGCAGGTTCATCTATCTGTATCTCCAGAACCTCATCCCCTCTGTGTTTTCTCCAGATTTTCCTCAGGTTCAGGATCTCTTCCCTTATGATATCGGCAAATGCATTTGCCAGTTCCATCCTGTCAGCGTAGTGTTCGTTGAAAGACCAGTCCATCATTGTGTAAGGTCCGGTTATGGGCACTTTCAGTTTTCCCTTAAAGTTATCAAGAAGGAATTCCAGTTCTTCCCGGTGTGCACTGTCCTTAGCTTCAAGAGAACCTGTTACACTTCCCTTTTTGTAGTATCTGTTGTCGAAGGATCTGACCATTCCCTTGAATTCAATATTGCCAATGTGGTATGCGAGATGTTCATACATTTCCCACCTGAACATTTCACCGCCGACACCAAAATTTTCCAGGCCGGAATCTTTGAACATATTCAGTGTCTCCAGTGTGGCCCTTGATGCTTTTTCTTTGAATTCACCAGTGCCTATGATCTTGTGGAATTTGGTGCTCAGGTATTCAGGTTTCCTGAAACTTCCTATTTCCTGAAGTATCAGATCATTTCCGTTCATGCGCTCACCTCTTTCAGGAGTTCAATCTTCCTGTTGGCAATTCTGAATGGGAGGAAATCAAGATAGTCGTTTGGTGCAACGATTCCCTTTCCGCCATGCAGTTTCCTGAACTGGCTGATGATCTGATCTGCTTTTTCCAGCCTTGTATTGTGTGCATCCAGCAGGTTAAATCCGGGCAATTCGGAATGCTTTATGGCAATGTCTGCATATTCAGGATTTACCAGTATAGAATGGAATTTTCCCTGCAGACCATCAAAGGACTCTTTCCTTATGCTTCCAGTGGTATAGAGAAATATCCTGAAACCGGATAGTTTTTTCAGCATGAGCTCCAGAGCATGTTTCTCCGGGGCGACTCTTTCCATTATAACTGCATCTTTTCTGCCAGATGCTTTCAGCAGTTCTGCATATGCATCCAGCAGCGATTCGGAGAATTTCTCTTTCCCCACGTTTCCTGAATTTTTTGAAAATGAAAAGAATGTGGAAGGCCCCGGAAGTATTCCTGCAGAAGAACTGCCTGATCTGTATAGTGGGAGGGGGAGGCTTTCTTCAGCCTCCGTGCCATTCAGTTTCCCGGTGTCAAGCACGGGTGCCTTCTCAATGATCGGTTCCCTGTAGAATGTGTTTGTTTCCTCAAATCTTGTCAGGGGGCCAATGCTGAATCCAGAAATCACGGTCATAAGGGGCCTGAATATATCAAACCAGTTGAACAAGGGATCCGTATGAATGATGGAATTTTCAGCCAAATTCTCGAAATTCACCGTTTCATTTCCTATAATGGTGCTAAGCTCCTCTGTTCCGCTTGATCCTCTCTGCCATCTTCCAATGGCCCTTCTGAGTTCCTCGCTCTTGGGATATATTCCTGTAACAAATCCTGTTATTTCACTCAATTAAACACACTCCAGTATTTCTCTTGCAATTACGTAGTTGCCCATTGGCATCACATGTATCCCGGAACTGTACTTCTTCAGGCCGTCAAATGCCTCCAGTATGATCTTCCTGGATTCCGATGATATATCTTCAGAATTCTCAAGCCTGCTGTAGATTGAGTCTGACATCCTCACACCGAGCTTTTTCAGGAATTTCAGCTGGCCCTTCCTGGAGAGTGGCATGAAACCCGGTATTATTTTCAGATTCTTACCTGCAAAACCTGAGAAGTCTATGGCAGTGGAATCGTATATCATCTGGGTAATGAAGAAATCAGTGCCAACGGATACTTTCTTGTCTGCAATGCTTATCTCCATGTCTCTGTATGGATTGAAGGCTGCCCCGATGGAAAAATGCTCATCGATATTATCCATGAATCTTGCAGAATCCTTTATGCTGCTTATGGTCTCCATGACGTCAATCTCCCTGACTTCTTTTGAATGTATGGATGGATCAATTGGATCTCCGCCAATAACAAAGAAGTTCCTGACTCCAAGTTTCAGGGCCGTTATGATCTGGGAATAGATGAACAGCCTGTTCTTGTCTCTGGGGGTGATGTGAGGCATGGCTATCAGATTGCTTTCCATTGACAGCAGTCTTGTGGCAATTATGGGATCTATTCCGGGGGAACCCATTGGATTCTCCGGTGCAGAGACAACGTTTGCAACATCGAGAAGGATATTTCTCGCTCTTTCCAGATCCTCAGTTCCACTGCTTTTCCTTGGTAGAAATTCAAAAGACTTTATGAAACTGAGATCGGTAATTCTTCTATCATCCTTCAAGATAGCTGTCCATTCGCAGTTTGCATAAATCAGTTTCTTTATAATTTATTATTTCTGGTAATAATGAATAAACTCTGTGTTATTCATGAATAAAAGTTTCCACGGTGAGAATAGCAGAATTTATATTACGCTATCAATAGAGTATATCAAAAGAGCCAAACTTCTTTAATATCATAAGGGTGAAGGATTATGATTCATGATCAGGAAATTTATACTGAATTGAGAAAAAATGTCAGGGAATTTGTGAGCAGGGAAGTTGAACCCATTGCCATGAAAATGGATGCTGAGGATTATTTCCCCGAGGATGTTTTCAGGAAAATGGGTGAGATGGGCTATCTTGGCATAACAATCCCGGAGGAATACGGGGGCTCGGGACTGGGATACATGGGGCAGGCCATAATAGAGGAGGAACTGGGTTATTCATCAGCTTCTCTTGCACTCTCATATGGGGCCCACAGCAACCTCACCCTTGACAATCTTTACAGGAACGGCTCAAAGGAGCAGAGAGAGGAATATGTGCCCAAACTTTCTTCAGGCAAATGGATAGGCTCACTCTGCCTCACAGAACCTTCCTCGGGATCAGATGCCTTTAACATGAAAACAAAGGCTGAGAGAAGTGGAAATAAATTCATACTCAACGGATCCAAGACATACATCACCAATGCACCATATTCAGATCTGTTCCTCACCTATGCAAGAACAGGAGATTCACACACTGCATTTGCAGTCCTGTCCACTGATGAAGGTTTTTCCAGAGGGAAGAAATTCAACAAGATGGGCATGAGGGGCTCGCCAACTGGTGAAATATACTATGACAGCGTGAAACTAGATCTTTCGAGAATAGTCGGTGGAGAGAACAGGGGCAGGGATATAATAATGAGCGGATTGAACTCGGAAAGAGTCATTCTGTCATTCATATTCACAGGGCTTGCCAGAAGGGCCCTTGAAGAGTCAATAAAATACTCCCATGAGAGAAAGCAGTTCGGAAAATCTCTGCATGAATTTGAGATGATCCAGGACAAGCTTGCGGCCATGTATACGGAATATACCGCTTCAAAACTTCTTGCTTACGAAGCTTTGAAGAAGCTTGAGGAGGATAAGATGGATGTGAAGATGCCCGCTGCATCAATCCTGTATTCTGCAGAGGTCTGTGAAAAAATATGCCGTGAGGCCATACAGATACATGGGGGAATTGGATACATGAAAGATACAGGAGTGGAGAGGCTGCTCAGGGATGCCATACTGGGTCAGATTGGTGCAGGAACAACGGAAATAAGAAAAAAACTTATAGCCCATTCCCTTATCAAGGATTTTCTTTATGGAAAGGGAATAGACTGATACAATGATATGTGTAAAATGCGGTAGGAAAGAGGCGATGCATAAGGGGTTGTGCACTGATTGCACATGGGAATCTGCGGAAATTTCCAGGCCGGGTTCCCTCTCCCATGTATCCTGTCCCAAGTGCGGTGCCGTGCGTGTCGGAAACTCATGGTCGCACAATCATGGAAAGAAACACTGGGAGAAGAAGGCTCTGGAAACTTTTTCAATCAATGAGCCGTTTGAAATTACAGGCGGAGAATTCATAGGAACGAACCATAAAAGAGATTTCATAGAACTGAAAATTACGGCGTCTATGGATGGAGACACAAGGGAATTCTCCTACACTCTGCCGTACAGTGAAGATAAAATAAGCTGCCCCACCTGCAATAAAATAACAGGATCCTATTTTGAAGCTAAAGTCCAGATAAGGGGAATGACCGGGGATATCACAGACAGAATGACTGCCCTTGGACAGGAACTTGTGGATTTTGTTGAGACAAACAGGAAAAGTGATCATGAATCATTCATATCCAAGATCGAGAACGTGAAGGATGGCATAGATATCTATCTTGGAAAGAGGAAAGACGGAGACACTTTCGCCAAGAATGTGAAATCAAGGGATATATGTACTGTGGTTATTTCAAACACTCTTGCAGGCGTGAGAGACGGGAAACAGTTCTACAGATTCACCTACATGGTCAGGATACTGGATTATGAACCCGGATCAGTGCTCTTCATCAGCGGGAAAAAATACATTTACCAGGGCAGGAAGGCAGGAGGCCTTTACCTCATAGACGTCGGGAAGGAAAAAGAGGTCTTCATCAACAAAAAGACGATTGATTTTTCAAGGATCAATGCCACAGGAGAGATGGCAGAGAAGAGAAGATATATCATCATATCAAGACAGAACGGTGAAACAACCATGATGGATAAAAACAATTTTTCACAGATAACCGTGAAGGGAGAATACAGTGGAGATGAATGCGATATGTATGTCCTTGACGGGGTACTTTTCAATGTGAGGAGTGAATAGATGTTCATAAAGTCGGAATGGGATACGCTCAGGGAAGTGATCATGCACAGGCCCGGCATTGAGATAGATTATGCAATGCTTTCACCAAGGGCATTCCTTTTTGAAAGGCCATTCAGCAGGGAAAGGGCATTGAAAGAACATGAACATCTCCAGGACATGCTGAAGGAGAATGGCGTCGAAGTCAGACTCCTCAGGGATATGGCATGCACCAAGGCAAATTCCGATCCTGAATTCAGAGTGGCCCTCGAGAATAAGGTCATGGGAAGGATCAATTTCTATGGAGATCTTGAATATTCGGAAAAAACAAGGAATGAATTTGCAGAAAACATTCAAGGGCTGGATCCAGACACTCTTTTCAATCTGCTCATACTTCAGCCATCCCTTGACGTAAGGGCTGATGAGAGAAACAAGATGGAATACCCCAAGATATTTTCAAACATACCGCTCGCGAATCTTTACTTCATGAGAGATCAGCAGGCTGTGTCTTCAAAGGGTGTGATCTCCGGCAGGATGAGGCTCCCACAGAGGACAGCTGAACCCATCATAACAAGATTCATAATGAGGCACTCTCTGGGAAGGGATTACGTGAAGGAAATACCAGAAGGCGGATTCTTTGAGGGTGGAGATTATATTCCATGCGGGTCATTTGGCCTCATAGGAACAGGGCCAAGAACAAACATTGAAGGTGCACTCGGCGCAATGAATTCTGGAATGATGGAGCATGATGAGGTGTTTGTAGTGGAAAATCCGAGATACGGATTCATGGTGGATGATCTGCTGAACAATATGCATATAGATACTTACTTCAATGTGGCTTCGTCAGGCACAGTAATAGGATCAGAGATACTTGCAAGAAAAGCATCTGGAACACTCTACATTAGGGAGGATGGCTCATACACCCCTGAAAAGAACAGCAAACCAATTACGCTGTATGACTATATAAGAAGCAAGGGATTCAACTTCATGCCTCTTTCCATCCATGAACAGCTCTCCTACTCATCAAATTTCCTGACACTTTCGGACGGAAAAATACTCTGCGTAAATTCGGGAAACGTCTTCAGGAGACTTGTCAGGAACGGAATCATAGATGATAACATCATGAAGGAAGCGGGAATACATGGGGAACCTGAAGAGGGAGGGATGTTCCCGGTGAAAAAATCCATGTCAGAATTCGGTATAGATTACACCAGCATAGAACTTGAGGAACTGACTGGTGGGTACGGTGGGGCCCACTGCATGACCTTTGCATTGAGAAGATCCTGATTCCACAGTTCCACTTTTTTTAGATTTTATTCCGGACTGAAATTTCACATTTAACATGAAAAATATGGGTATTTATATGAAAATCTTTGTAGATTGCCCCATAAAATTTTTATATTAACTTTATGCATACATATAGCATGGGAAAACTCTCAGCATATATATTCGGAATGGCTGTGGCCCTTGCACTTTGCTTTTTTGTGCTTTCGTCATATTACACCCCCCTGCTCAACTGGTTCATGCCTGATTTTGGGCCCCCAATCATATTCATATTCACGATTTTGTTCCTGCTTCTTGCAAACCCCATAAAATGGCCAATTGTGATTGTCAGTATGGTCATTATTGGAGCAGTGATTGGAATCAGTTCAAGGAAAGGAACAAGAGCTGTAGCCGCTACGGTAACAGTATATCTGTCCCTCTGGGGATTTGCTGCTTCTGCACTCTTCGCAATCCTTTCGGCCATGGGATTTCTTTCCGGAAATTTCCTTTCTTCCGGGAGCACGTCAGGAACTTCCCCGTTTGCAGTCTCTCCTGTGCCGCCGGGAACGACCATTTCCACTATAATGGCTGAGCCCCTTATTGGAAGAATTTCTGCAGTTCTGTCAACTCTCCTTGGTTCTTCATCGTTTCTGCCTGTATCCGGTTCTTCATCAACCACTACTTCCCCTGTATCCTTCACACCCATCATAATGTCCTTTCTGCCGTATGCCATAGTCAACGTTGTCATCCTTGCCCTTTCTGCGGGACTAACAGGAAGATTGGTTGGAAAGATAGCAAGAAAAGAGAGGATGTCAATGTTCAAAAAAGAGAACAGCACGAAGACATTGGTTCTCATAATCCTCACCGTACTCATTGCTGCAGCCTTTATTCCTGCATATAATGTGGGCACGCCCTCACCTGGAACACAAAATGCGGGACCATATGTATCATTCCCGCTTTCCGTGATGGCTGGAGCCATGATCAGTGCCCCGGTATCCCAGCAGTATATTTTGGGAGGGGCCTTGGTGGGAACTCAGGGAAATCTTTACACTATTTATGGAAATGTTGCCCCATTTTCCTCTTCAGGCAAAAACTGGTACAACGGCCCTTCAAATTCTGCAACCCTCATTGTGGAGACAGATAACCTGTATCCGATGCTCCAGTCCCTTTCATATGAAATTGGAAGCAATATATCCATGCCTTCCGGAATATCTTCCAATTATGCGAATATCATTCCACAGGGAATTGTCCTGATGTTTTTCAACGGCACAGCAAACCAGACTTCAGCCATGGCTTCAGCAGAACTCTCAGACCTTAAAAGCGCAGGCATAAACAATACTCTGCCCATCTTTTCAACCAATTCCATATCTATTGGAGGATTTGGCTCTCTTTATCTGTATTCCTTTGATGCAAACCAGTACAGTTCAGAAAACTCTATCACTAACTCCCTCAATGGCACTATCTCATATTCCGGAACAGCATCAATATTTGACAACCAGATCCATAATGGATACCTTGTTCCCGGTTACACATCTTCAAGTGTCAATTCATCCATATTCTTCGCGGGATATATTTCCGGAGGAACACTTACTGGCGATATTTTCAAAAGCATAGGCATCAACGTATCCACAGGAACCTCATTTGCTGCTGAGGGAGGAATATTCATGAAAGAGGGATTTGCCCATTCCTCCTCCACAAACCACACGTTCAGCCTTGCCAGCATGCTCAACTACAATGGAAATATAGCATTTTCCGACAGCAATGCACTGTATGGAATGTTCATGGGGGCCCCCGAGAATACCAATGGCAGCACATCATACAATACATCAGTAATAACCACTTCAAAGACACTTTCCGGAATTGTCCCCTCAAAATCGCCCACTTTGGTCGCAACTGGATTCAACGCATTGACAACAAACTATTCAGTGAATTCAGCATACCAGTACCCTGCAAACATATCAGTTTCCATAAGCACCAAATACCTTGGAAACGATCTTTACAGCATCAATACAACTGTCATGAATCATGATTCCTCCCCAATATCTGGCGTTTCCATAGATGAGAGGCCTTTTTTGAGCACCTACAACAGAACCGTGACAATAACCAGCGGCAGTGACTATCTGAAGAGTTCCGGTACACTTTCACAGAATCAGGCTTTCACCATGGCATACACAGTGAAGGTATCCAACCCCGGAATTTATGTTATCAGTGGTACAAAGGTAAACTATACCGAAAATGGCACTTCCTACACATATGACGCGGCACAAGCTTCCCTTACCGGCCAGAATGCTACCTTCCTGTCATCGGTGAATGGAATCTGGAAAGCAAGCGCTTCCTTCACTGCAACTCAGTTTGGGATACCCTATGTAATCGATCAGATATATCCCGGAATATACGTATTCGACCTGCTTCCTTTGCTTCTCCTCGTGATAGATATTGCAGTGGAGATCAGGGCATTCAAAAGATGGAGGAAAAATGGGGGAGTTTACTGAAACTGCCTTAACTCGGAGATACAGTTGCAAAAACACTGGATGCGTAGATCAGACTCATGGAAGTGATCCTCTCCGTTTTGTGTAGGAGTGTTATGTTTATGACGTTTCCGGCAGAAAAATCAGTTTTTAAAGGTGATACTATGAAAGTGGCATTGGTGGAGTAGGCAAGGGTTCCCGAAAAAAGGAGTGAGGTTCCATTGAATATATCCACATGTATCTGCCCGAGAGGCACCTGAATACTGGTGGATGTTATGTTCAGATAATAAGTTACAGTGGTTGCATTGATGGTTGGTCCCCCCAGATACTCAGCTGAAGAAACTTCCTCAATATGAGAAGAATTTGTGAATGAATGGAGGATAACAATAAGAGTTGCAGCCAGAACCACTGTTATGCCTATAAGGAGAATTGTGGCAATTATAGGTGATACGGCTTCATCTGGAGTGTGTACTTCTTTCATATACCATGTCAATAATGATGTATATTAAATGTTTCCCATGCCCGATTTTTATTCCCTAAAAGTTGCATCCTCATAGATAAAGAACAGAAAAATCCTGTTTCAAAGAAAGACTTAGCACCGCTCTGTTTTTGAGGCTTAAATTGATATGACTTAATAGTTTCAGAAATCTTTATAGTTTATTGAAAATGTTCAATAAACATCAAAAAAGTAGGTTGGAATGCAGGTGCTGTAAGATTTGTCATCGATGATGAATGTGAGGTCCTTGAAAGTTCTCAATTGCTTCACAGTCACAGTGCTTGGATAGTTGTTTCCGATGTTTACATCCATAGATGTCAATTTGCTGGATGCAAAGAAATCAATACTGTTGAAGGTTGCTAAAATGGAGGCCCCTGCTGCCAGAACGTTGCCTATAACACTCAACGCAGTAACAATCTCTTCAGGAACTGCATCATCTGCTATTATATTCAGACTGGACATAAGAACGATTGCAGCAAGACTCAAGGCTATTCCCTCCGATACTGCGCATATTACTTTCGTAGCAAGAGCTTCCTGATCCATCAGATTGTTGTATCCGCTTATGCTTGCCTGATCATACACCGCATTCAAACCGTGTTGTGTTTCAACAGAATATGAGTCTGCTGAACTCCCTGCATAAAAAGTGTTCATGAGCATGCTCAAATTGATTGGGACATTGTAAATTTTGAAAGCGTACGAATTTGAGGAGGTCGGAAGAATTGTCTGTATGGATGTCGCCTTGTATTCTTCAGTTTTGCTATAGTATCCAGTATCAATGTTGTGCTTTACCAGGAAAAAACCAATATATGATATTTCATATGAAACGTTGCTTATGGCTATCATAGTGGTATTTGAGAAACTTGTGCTGTTGAAACTGTGTTCCCTGGTATCGTTTCCTATGTGATTATGCGTATATACAATATTTGTAGGGTTTATGACATTATCAAAATTAACCACGAGAGGATTGGTTGACAAGTACGTACCAAATGCCCTTGACCCCCCAAGACTCATAGATGTCTGAACTGAATTAGTCTCAATGCTTCCATCAAAAAGGACTAAAGATGCAGAATAAACAACGTTTTGATAAAAATTAGTGTAATTTGAAAGGTTTCTTGAAACGTGCAACATGACCATTGGCATGGGGCCTGTGAATGTTTTTCCGCCTAAAGACTCTGCCATGCATTCCTCTATGCATGGATTTCCATTTGGGCTCGGTCCAGACGATATGTAATCAGCATGCCCTGTGTTTGATGGAATATTGGAAATGCCCCTATGAATTGGATCTGACAGGTTGAAATAAGGATGAATACTGTATGATTTGTTAACAAGAGAGACTGAACTGTATTTATCCAGACCTGCTGCCAATGATTTGTCCTTAATGTATTTTGACTGGAATACGGGAACAGAACAATTTACTATTTCAAGATTCCATGGGCTGATACTCATCTGGTTATAATACTGGTATGATTTATATCCCGTGCTGTTTGCAACTGTTAAAGTGACTTCTACTATAACGGGAAGAGATTCCTGCAGGCTGAATTCGGACTCCACTCCAGCCCACTCCATGGAATAGTTAAGGAAAGCTGAATTCATGAACCAGGTAAAATTTGATGTGCTTGACACGATGGGAAATGTCATATTCATCAGATCTATATATGAATAGTTGGCAATCATCACATTCTGGTAGAGAGAAGGACACCCCCCAAAGATGCTGACTGTTTCAACAGTCTCTATACTGTTGTTTCCTGAACTGTTAAATGACAAATCAGCTGGATTCTCAATATTCACTATAGGTCCTATCTTTAGACGGGGCATTGGTTCAGTACCGGTGCTGAGAAGATGTACACCAAGTCCTGCAATAATAATTACGGTAACCAGAATAATGGATATACGCCTGTGATTCCTGATAGAGGAGAAAGTGTTGCCTGCCAGTTCCTTGAGCCTGGATGATAAGAGACCAGTTATTCCGTTCATTAAACTGTTAATTGTTTCTTATATATATATATATTTAGTTTACTTATATTATCAAATTTTGATAATGATTGCACAAATATTTCATAATATTTACATGATACACATTAGCACGGAAAAATCAATATAAACTGGAAAAAGTATTATACTGTATAAGGGATTTATGTATCATGCCTTCCAGAGCACTTGAACGTGTTGATTATGTGGAATTTTATGTTGGTTCAGCAAAGCAGTGGGCCTATTACCATAAATATGGCCTTGGATTCAATATAGTGGCCTATGCGGGCCCGGAGACAGGAATAAGGGACAGGACATCATATCTTGTGGAACAGGGCAATGTGAAGATCATGCTCACAAGTTCATTACAGCCTGATTCTGCCATATCGGATCATGTCAGGCTGCATGGCGATGGCGTGAAGGACATTGCCATAAAGGTGAATGATATCGACAGCACCCTCAATGAGATAAGGGAAAGGAAAATAGTGAAGCATACAGAGTCTGCGAAAATTAAAACCGACAACGGATTCATCGAAAAATCCACTGCATTCACCTATGGCGAAACTGTGCACTCACTTCTGGATTATGGGGAGTATGAGGGGAAATTCCCACCCGGTTTTGAACCATTCCATGAGGAAAGTGAACATGATGAGGCCGGAATCAGAAGATATGACCACATTGTGGGAAATGTGGAAGAGAAGAAGATGGACACATGGGTGGATTATTACGTGGACGGCATGGGCTTTGAGCCGCTCATAAGCTTCGATGATAAGGACATAAGCACACAATACAGTGCACTCAAGTCAAAGGTTGTCCAGTACAACAACAGAAAAATAGTATTCCCCATAAACGAGCCTGCGAAGGGCCTGAAGAAATCGCAGATTCAGGAATACCTTGACTATTACCATATGCCCGGTGTGCAGCACATAGCACTGCACACTGAGGATATCGTTTCCACGGTGAATGATATGAGGAGGAGAGGAATACAGTTCCAATCCACTCCGGACAGTTATTACAGGGAGCTTGCTGACAGGGTGGGAAAGATAGATGAGGATATTGAGGTGCTGAAAAATCTCAATATACTGGTTGACAGGGACAATGATGGCTATCTTCTCCAGATATTCACAAAACCAACCGGGGACAGGCCCACATTCTTCTATGAGATCATCCAGAGAAAAGGGGCCACATCCTTCGGAAAAGGTAATTTCAAGGCCCTGTTTGAATCCATAGAGAGGGATCAGGCAAGAAGGGGAAATCTCTAAATGAGGATTGGAAGGGGAGTATTCTCCGGTGAGGTTAGAAGATTCATATTCAGGGATGGGGCCTATCTGGATGCGGGAAGTTCCACTGAAGATCTTTTTGCTGCACATGAAGAGTTCAAAGATGATCTGGGCACACCCGATTACCTGCTTCCCCCGTTGAAAAAACCCGGTCAGATAAGGGACTTCTATGCATTTGAGGAACATGCTGCAAATTCCAGAAAGAACAGGGGGCTGGAGATGGAGCCTGAATGGTACGGTATTCCAGTCTATTACTACACAAGCAACAGCTCACTATATGGTTCCATGCAGGAAATTCCATATCCAACGTTCAGCAGTGCACTGGATCTTGAGGTTGAGGTGGGAATAGTGATTGGAAAGGAAGGGAGGAATATCCATGAAGAGGATGCATTTTCCTTCATTTACGGACTCACACTGCTGAATGACTGGAGTGCAAGGGATCTGTGGAGAAAGGAGGCAAAGCTGAATCTTGGACCCTCGAAATCAAAGGATTTCGCAACGAGCATTGGCCCCTATATCACAACCCCTGATGAGATTCGGCACCTCTGGAACGGCCATTCCTTCAGCATAAATGTGAAATCGTTCATAAATGGCGGGAAATTTTCTGACTCAGGAATGGAGAGCATATACTGGAGCATAGGAAAAATCATATCTTACGCATCCATGGATTCAACTGTCAGAAAGGGAGATATCATAATGACTGGAACCTTTCCGGGAGGTTGCATATTCGAGAAGTACAGGGAAGGTATGGACTGGCTCAGGAAGGGAGATACTGTCACAATTAAGTCAGATATACTCGGAGAATTGAGGAATGAGGTGATATAATGGTATACTACGTGAGGAATGGAAAACTGCCAGAGAGCAGGCACACATTTGAGAAAAAAGATGAGTTGAGAAGAGAGGAACTGGTTGGGGAGGAGAGTTTTGAGGGGGCCTATTCGCTCCTTTATCATATGTATGAACCCACAAACTCCTCCGGATACAGATTGGAGAAACTGAAGGAGGAAAAATATGCGGATGCACCGCACATACACAGGCATCTCAGAACCAACACGTTCAAAAGGGAAGGCAATTTCATCAGCGGAAGAAGGACAATACTGATGAACGGAAGGGTGAAGGTTCAGGTTCTTATTCCTGAGGAATTCACCGAAGATTTTTACAGGAATGCACTCTACGAGATGCTCATATTCGTCCACAGAGGATCCGGGGAATTCACATGCCCCATGGGAAGCATAAAATTCTCCAGTGGAGACTATATATATGTACCCAAGGGAATTGCCTTCAGGATGGAATATACGAAAGACGCATACTTCCTCATCCTTCTTTCAATGGACACGCTTAAGATACCTCCAAGGTATCTGAACTCCTATGGGCAGCTGAAGGAGGGCACTCCTTATTATACAAGAGACATCAGGCCACCGGAATTCTTCCCTCCTGAGAAGAAATCCGGAAAATACCTGATGCATATTGAATTCGATACATACTACATCGTTCAGGAATTCGGGAAATCCCCGCTGGATGTGGAAGGATGGGATGGATATCTCTACCCCTTCGCCATAAGCACGGATGCCATGGCCCCCATTGTGGGAAAACTTCACATGCCTCCGCCAATTCATGAGACAATGTCCTCAAAATCCATGATGGTTGCAACTTTCCTCCCGAGAAAATTCGATTTCCATGAGAGAAGCATTCCCATATCGTATTACCACAACAATGTGGATGTGGACGAATTCCTCTTCTATTCATCAGGAAATTTCATGAGCAGAAAGGGCATAGAATCCGGATCCGTTACTCTCCATGTGAGGGGACTGACACATGGGCCCCAGCCGGGTGCAACCGAAAATGCCATCGGAAAGGAGGGTACAGACGAGGTTGCTGTCATGATCGAGACTTATGATCCACTGCTCCTCACCGAAACGGGTGCGGGAATAGACCAGAAAGACTACATGAAATCGTGGTATGCATGATACAGGAATACAACTACCTGCCAATCAATAAGGTGGTGTACGGTGAAAGGGCAACATCCAAGATCAACAGCATAATATCATCTTTGGGAATGAAAAATGCGCTGGTGCTGACCAGTTCCTCTGTTTCAAGAACCACTTCATTTAATGGTTTTCTGAATTCACTTGGCATTGAATTTTCCCTGAACAGCCAGATCACACAGCATTCCCCGCTTGCGGAAATTGAACATGCCACCGAGCAGTACAGGAACAATGACTGTGATTCCATAATATCGGTGGGAGGCGGAAGCGTTATTGATGCGGCAAAGGTGCTGAGATATTACCACAACATTGATGCACAGCAGATTGCCATTCCCACTACCCTTTCCGCTGCAGAATTTTCCCATATTGCAGGCTACAGTCTTGGAGGCGAAAAGAACGGCATCAGGGATAAAAAGATAACACCTCAGACGGCCATTCTTGATCCATATATGACTGCTGAAACTCCGGAGAGGCTCTGGAGATCAACAGGAATAAGATCCCTTGATCATGCGGTTGAAACGCTGATCCATCCAAACATGCTTGATGTTTCAAGGAAGGCTGCCCTTGAGGCCATAAGGATGCTTGCATCCAATCTCCATGAGAGAACCATGGGATCGAGGCTTGAATGCCAGATGGGTGCATGGTATTCCTACTGGCAGGTATATGATTCCCCGATGGGAATTAGCCATACCCTCGGGAAGATCATAGGTGCAAGATATGAGATACCCCATGGAATAACATCATGCATAACTCTTCCCAAGGTTATGGAATACTATGCGGAACTTTATCCGGGGCCCATGAAGGAGATTGCATCTTCCATATCAGGAAAAAGGCCGGAAGATGAGGAACCGGGAAACGCAGCATTCCTTATGAAAAATCTCATTGAATCTTTGGGTTTTCATGAGACACTGGCAAAATACGAAGTCGGAAAGGATCAGGCAGATCGCATATATGGGAGCATAGGCAATCCTGAGGACTGGCACAGGAATCTCATTGAGGATCTCCTGAATGAAAAATAGGAAATCAGAGAATTGTCAGTTCCCTCAATCCGCTAAAATCTGATAATTTCCTTCCCAGCTTAAGTGTCGAAAGTTTTGTCATGAAAATTTCCATCATGGGGCTTGCTGTTCCGGAGAACAGGTGGCCCCCATGAACCTTGTGTTCCTCATCTGCAAATGAGATATGCACATGCAGTTGGGGATCTTCCTGTGAAATGCTGCCTGTGATGGAAACGATCTCCTCCCTCTTTTCATAGAGCATCTTCACAAACTCCTTTCCCTTCAGGTATCCAACTTCAAGATCAATGGCAGCACCCAATCCAGACGTGATGATTCCGTTTTTCACATTCTCCTTTTCGCACACTTCCTTTATGGATTCAAGTATGCCATCATTGAGATCCAGCTTTATTATGATCAGGTTTCCTTCCTTTCCGTATTGCATATGTCATGATTGGTGGGAGCCTATAAAATTTTTTCCCTGATAATCTGGCAGTTCTCTATCTTCCTGTGCCTGAAATCATCCCCTGTGAGGATCTCCAGCATGATTCCTATCATGACGCCATGGGAAACAACAACAGCATCCTTACCGCGTTTTCTGATCTCTTCTATGAATTCCTTTCCTCTCCTGAACTGATCTTCCAGCGATTCCATTCCCTCCACAGGTTCAGTGCATGAAACGATGTCCACCACGTTCATCTCCCTGCCCATCATCCTGCTTATCTCCATGGTTGTCCTGCCCTCGAATACCCCCATATTCCTCTCTGCAATTCTGGTGTCAACAACCACGTTCTTTCCTGTTTCCTCTGCTATGATGCCTGCAGTCTCCAGGGCCCTTGACTTCTGGCTTGAATATATGACCGAAAATTCCTCGGAAATGAGTTTCCTTGCTGCTTCAATGGCCTGTTCCCTGCCAATATCACTGAGCTCTATATCGATGGAGCCCTGCCATTTGCCTGTCAGATTCCATACAGTGGCCCCATGCCGGACAAAGAATACGTTCATCCTCACACCAATTCACGGATCGTATGAATACTTTTTGTGGCATTATACAAATAATATGGTGTACATAATTTTTTATAAATTCGAAAAACTTGGTACGAACTCCATTCTTTCTCTATGAAAATTGATTTTCGAGAAGTTTCTAGTTCCTTTATTTTTCCCATTGTTCCGGATATGCCCAGTCTTAGAAGAATTGATTCTACTCAAAAACTTCTTCTTCTAAAATATTAATAAAATATAGTCATGTGACAATATGACAACAAATTCAGTAGATCGAAATGGAGAAATAAAAGACTTGGTTTGTAAGATATTGAGTTATTATAGCATTGACCCGAGTACAGAATACCCCATTTATGGAGGAGAAAAAGTTGATGTTGTAGGGTTCACTGGGAATGCGCATCTTCCAGAGATTGGGATAGAAATTACAAATAGTATGAATCATAATCTTTCCAAACTCATAAATTTTAAATTCCCTTATCTCGTAATTGAAAATGAAAATGCAAACATTTCGAGCAATGTAATTAAGGCAGATGATAAATCTATAAAGTTGTTCCAATCCCCAGATAAAAACCGTGATTTTGAAGATGAAATTAGAATTATACAATCAATAAAATCAGATACCCCTTATTATTTTGAAATCTGTGAAAAATTAAAAATTTCTATAGAGAATGAGAATGGAAGTGAAACTTTATTACTCGATATAATAAAAGGTGAGAAACTCAATATCGACAATGTAAAAAATGTAATTATAAGGAGTGCTTTAGGAGGGTTTCCAGTAGGAATACACAAATTTAAATCTAAAATAGGTGCTTCAGTTTTTGAAAGATTCAGTGATACAGCCAATTTATATAAAGAAGAGATCTTTTTAGAATCGATTGGAGTTATATATAAATCAGATAATGGGAAGAGTTATGAAATAGGAAAAACCGTAATAGCTCATTTAAATGAGGAATATAGAAATATTGCAATTGAACTTGAAAAAGAACTAGTTGAAAAAAATAATTCTAAATTAAAGAACTTAATCGATGAATATGGCAAAACTGCAATCTTCCTTTCACTTATCGGATCATTGGGTGAATATTTTGAAATTACTCCGGAAGAGAATAAAATTATGAAAAATATTGGAAGAACATATACCAACATACTGTCATTGGACTGTATGTTGGGGGTAAGCGCGACCGGATTCTCTGTTAAATCTGTACTTAAAGCATTAAATATTGATAAAACTTTTTTCCAAAATATTAGAGTTGCTGCTAATACCCACTACTTTAAAGAGAATTATACTGAAAAGGTATTCAATAGCCTTCTCAATTTAGGTTTGGCGAATAAAACATATGGAAAAAACCATAGTAAAATAATCTCCCCATACCCCATCATAATTCAAGAAATAGGTTTTTCATCATGGTTCAATGAAATAGATAGAAATCTCATTACGAAAATATCTTTATGGTCTATATTAAATAACCACAACCCTTCAGTTCCTAATACCCTATTTGACTCAATATCTGCAATAGGTTCAGAACTTTATCAAATAAATGAGATTATAAGTGAGACAGAGAATAGGGGGTTGACAAGTTCCCTTATTCCGGGGAATAAAAATACATTGTCTTTATACGATTCGAAAAAGTTTCATGAATATTGCGATATGAAAATAATAGAATTATTAGAAGAATTGATGGAAAACTAACCATAAATATTTTCCATTCTAATTCCTCAATTTCTTAGTGAATAAGTAAATCAAAATTCAAATATTAAAACGGGATTTTTAATGAGTTTTAACTATTTCATTAAAATAAAACATCCAATTGAGAATTTTGTTTTTTATAGTATCATAATTCTCATAAGACCTCATAGTAATATCTCTAGCCCTTCTGAATGTGAGAAAATGAGAAGGTGTGATTTTTGAAGGTACGATGGTTCTCGCGAATGAATCCCCAATATCCAATTCTAACCCTTTCATTGAAGTACTGGGAACGCTCTTTCCGATTTCAAAGATTGCCATGCTGTGATATTTCATTATTAAACGTTTAGAAAATTTGGCTACCCGAACATCTGGTTCCAAAGTTAGCGTTGTTGCCACTGCTGTTTTTATAATAAGGAGTCCGACTTCATCCAGATTAAAATTTTTAAGTAAATTCATAGCTTGTGTCTCATACTCCGCTGGAACGCAAAGATAGAGATCTGTTAAACCACCTGACTCGATATAATTCTTTAACTGATTGGCAATCTGATTAGGGTTAGAAAGATTATTTTTTAATTCTATTCCAGTAAAATAATATTCTGTATTTTTTTGATTGTTGAATACTTGGAAAGAATCATGACTGGCTAGAATAACATCCACGATCTTATAAGAATAGTCTGATTTCCCCATCAATGCCTTAAAAATTGCATCATCAAGTTCATTATTTGAGAGTAATCGTCTAGCGTCAGTGTTTGGATTGGGAAGTCTTGCCTCCAGCAAAATGCTTTTCCCCTTTCTATAATTGAAAAATGAATATCCCTTACTAAAGTACCATTTTATGAGAGTATGCGAAAGATTTGATTCATTATAACGCAATGATGGCGTCCCAGATCTTGTAAGAGGTTTTCCTTCTGTTTTGATTCTATAACCTACATTACCTTTATAATTAATATGACCGATTGCATCATTGATAGAATTGTCGACTTGATCATAGTCATTGGTGACTAAATATACGTAATTCAGTTGTTGACTATCAGCGTATTTTTTTGCTTGTTTTGCATCCAATTTCTTGGTTTTTTCTATTTCCTCATTTCCCACTAAATCGGGCCTTTCCTTCAATTCAAATCCATAATATATACCATTCTCTTCTGCAACAATGTCCATTGTTCCTGAACTTCCTAATGAAACTTCAGAAAAAATACGTAGATGCTTTGCTCCAAACATTTGAGGATTCTTTTCTAACCATTCCCAAAATTGAAATTTTAAGTAAGGCTCGTAACCCATTCTTATTGATCTTCTGCTCATATTAAAATATAACTTCTTACAACGACTTATGCCCCAAAGTCATTGTAATTACGTCATAGATTGAAAAAAAATTTTCAGTTCCTGTCGGAAAGCCCGTTCCAGAATTTCTCTTCCAGATCAAGAATTCCCTCTGCACCCCTGATGAATTTCTCCCTTGCTTCGGGTTCAGACTTGTGGGCCCCAAGAACATCCTCCATTGCCTCTTCATGGTGTTCTTCCAGTTCCCTGTGGAATGTGAAATATTCTATGTCCACTTTCTGCTTCATTTCTGGATGCTTTGAGAAGAATGCATTAAAACCTGCAAGTATCTTGTCCCACATGGGTATTGCCATGTTCTCAAGTCCAAACTCTGCACCAAGGGCCTCATAGAAGTCCCCTGAAAAGTATGTCCTCATTCCGTCAAGCCATGCCTTCGTGGTTGGAAGCTGTGACTTTTTGACCAGTGATGCAGGATCCATTCCGAGACTCCTGAGATATTTTCTGTATAGAAGTTCATGCCTCTTGGTCGGATCCATGTCTCCCAGTTCTGACACAAGGATTGTTGTAAGGTTTGCCGCATCATCCTCGTTTGGAGTGTTCACCAGCAATGTTCCAAGAATTGCGGGCCACTCCCTGGTAAAATGGTAAAACTCCACGGAGAATTTGCTGAATTCTTCGTTGCTGACATTCCCCTTCGCAAATCTGTTTATGAAATCGTTGTCGATTGCCCCATGCCCCTTGACATATCTGTATGTTTCATCGTAGAAATTTTCCTCATTCAATTCTTTTGAGTTCATATTCACTAATTAATATTATCTTATAATAAGATTACTTTTCTTTAAATATATTTTATATACGTTCTGAAGAAAAAATATTGCTTAAAACCGATCTTCAGGAAAATCCAATGGAAAAATTGTTTCTGAACATTATCTGCAGAAATATTTGGAGCAATTCATACAAACTATTTATATATCCGAATATATACGAATTGATGGCCGACCTGATCAACTCAATCCTTATTCTTCTTGCAGTGGCAATCGGGCTTGGAGAAATATTCAACCTGATCGGTCTTCCCGAAATTGTTGGCCCAATTATTGCGGGGATCATACTGGGGCCCCTTATACTTGGAGTTGTTACACCATCCCCTGAACTTTCCACCATCAGTTCCCTTTCCCTGTTCTTCATCATTCTCCAGATAGGAATCGAATCATCATCTGATATTTTTTCCAAGAACATCAAATATGTTATATTGTTCGCGTTATCGTCATTTCTGGTCCCTTTTTTGACAATGAGTCTGGGTTCAATCTACATATTCAGGCTACCGTACATTGAGGCAGTCAATATTTCACTGTCCGTTTCCATACCTTCAATTTCCATAACCTCTGTTCTTCTTGTTAAGTCCGGCCTCATAAAGATGGAGGATGGATTGCGTCTCCTTGGCGGTGTAGCAATGAGCGATACAATTGCGTTCATCATTTTTGTTTCATTCTACAGATCTTTCATAACCATAGCGATTGATTCTATCGGCCTTGCCGTATTTATTTTTGTGATTTACATCATTGACATGTACATTAAATCAAAATCAGAGCATATAATCTCCATACTTGCAAAGCTCACAGAGACAGAAAAAGAGGGCGTAATATTTGCCATTGTGATCGTCATAGGGCTGGCTGTTTCATCACTCTTTGAATATATTGGCATCACATTTGTGCTTGGTGCTTTCTTTTCTGGTCTCATAATTCACCAGAACTCTGTGGGAGAGCAGACCTATGGTGTGCTCAAGAGAACTTTCAGGAGAATAAACTCAAGCTTCTTCATACCCATGTTTTTCAGCATATCAGGGCTTGACGTGACAATAATATCTGCCGATTTCCTTCCATTTCTCATCTTTCTTCTGATCACCACATCATCCATCGGTGGATTTGCAGCGTACTACTACTCAAAGAAGTACATGAAAAAGATTTCTCCCGGTGTGTCAGTGGGAATATTCGGTGTCAGGGGGGCAGTGGGCATTATCATTGCATCCCTCGGCTTATCCGATGGATTCATAAGCAAAGCGGATTATTCTCTTGCAATTTTTGCAACTGTAATAATGGCAATTTGTTTCACCTTTGTGTTTGAATATTCACTCAAAAAGGGCGAGGGCCATCTTCAAACGAATGATCAATTGCCACAATGACTTTGGAGATTGCATGAACTTATTTCCATAACCATAAATGTTAATATATTCACTTTGTATGAATACAACTGTGAAGAACAATTTTTCCAGCCTGTTCCTCAGTAGAGGATTGAACTATATTTCAGGGGATAAGCCCATGCTTGAAATCCTTTCCCATTTTGGGTTCAAGCCTGATCAGGATCTCATTGAACTGGGCGGATATGTATCTGAAGAAATGATCGAAGCGCTTGACGTAATAGACCATTATTCAAAACCTGTGCTGCACACATGGGGATTGCTTGGAGACAGGATTGATTACGTGAGGATTTCGCCTGATCATGAAAGAGTTCTGACAAAACTTCAGAATCTGGGAGTGATCAGGAAAATGAACGGAAAAAGAATGTCCCTGATGGATCATTTTGTTTCCGGTTATGCCATATCCGATTCAGGCGTTTTCTGCACAATGACACTTACTGCCCAGACTGCATATATTCTGAATAAATACGGCGATCCTTCCTTGAAGAAAAAATATCTCGGAAGATTCTTTGACAGAAATAATCCATGGTACGGTGCAACTTTTTACAGCGAGATACAGGGAGGAAGTGATATCGGAGCCAACACGACCATTGCGGAACAGGATGGGGACAGATTCTACCTGACAGGCAGCGACAAGTATTTCGCAAGCAATGCCGGAATAGCTGATGCTGCCCTGGTAACTGCAAGATTCAGGGATTCTCCGAAAGGGGCCAAAGGAATATCTCTGTTTCTGGTTCCTGCGTACTGTGACGATGGCAAACTGAATTACACCATAAGGAGGCTGAAGAACAAGATGGGGACCACTGCTGTCCCTACGGGAGAGGTTGAGTTCAACAGATCGGAAGCATATCTCATCGGAAGCATGAAGGAGGGAATATACCTGTCAATGGAGGCCCTGATCATCTCAAGAATTGATGATGCCATAGCCGCAGTTGGAATCGCAAGGAAGGCATTGTGGGAAGCTTATCTTTTTGCCGAGAAAAGGGAGGCCTTCGGAAAGAAGCTCATAGATCATGATCTGATGAGGAAAGATTTCATGGAACTTGAAATCGATCTTGAGGCTGCTGCTGTCCTTTCAATACTTTCAGCCAAATATTTTGATGATGCTTCAGATTCCAGGCCACCCTATGATACAAAATATCATTTTTCAAGGCTTCTCGGGAATATTGCCAAGAGCATTGCTGCTGATACCAGCGCAGGAATAACAAGGTATTCCATGGAAATGCTTGGCGGCATTGGATTCTTCGAAGAATTCCCCATGGCAAAATTCCACAGGGATTCCATCGTCACTTCCATCTGGGAAGGCACAAGCAATATCCAGGCACTTGAAACACTGGAGGTGCTCACCAGAAAGGAAGGAGTCAGGATGCTGCATGAACACCTCAACGCCGCAGTATCAGGATTCAGGGACAGGGAGTTTGCAAAATTGTTCCATAAGGAATCCGGAAGGATACTGCAAAAGATCATGGACATGCTTTCCAGCGGGGAGCAGGAGTATTACTCCAAGGAAATTCTCAGGCTTCTCGGCACGGTTATTGCCTCTGCAGAACTGGAACTCATTGGGCAAGATATTCCTGAAGGGAACGGAATCATGAGATTGACTTCACGCCTTTACTTCCAGGAGAAATTGCTTGGAAAAAGCATAGAATTCGATGAAATGCAGAAAAATCTCAATATAATACGGTGGATGGCTGAAGCAAGAGGAGAAACTGGAAAATAATCATATGTCTGCCCTGAGGCAGGTCTCCAACCTTTTTATTTTTTTCAAAGGCAAAAAGGGTAAATTAACAATTTAGGAAGGGATTACAGATTTTTAAAAGAACCCGGTAAAGGATTTTTAGCTCCTCAGCATATCTCTCTGATAAATATGGGTGCAGCCTGATGACCCTGCCTGATGAAAAGATTTTGGATAACCCGAAATTTGGCCATTTCAGGAAATGGAGTTTTTTCAGGCAGTTTGGGCCTGCATGGCTGGTGATGATGGCAGACGTGGATGCAGGCAGTATCATTGGAGGGGCCCAGACAGGAGCAACTTTTGGATACAGCCTCATCTGGCTTTACATTATACTCATTTTTCCGCTTTTCATTGTGTTGGAGCTTGCGGGAAGGATAAGCATTGCCACACAGAAGGGACTTGGGAGCGTTATCAGGGAAAATTACGGAAAAAGGATGTCTGTTCTGATGACTTTCCCGATGGCAATCACGGATGTGGCAACCTATGCAATCGAATACATTGGAATTGCAGTGGGACTGGAGATAGTCGGTATATCCTTATACATAGCAATTCCTGCAATTTATATTGTACACATATTGCTTGTGACAAGAAAGAAATACGCCAAGGCTGAAAAATTGCTCATAATGGTAAGTCTTCTGCTTCTTTTCAGCTTCATGGCAACTTTATACCTGAGAGGATTCATGCCAGCGGGGTCACCCGATGGAGTCCCTGTAAAGTTCCACCACAGTTCCATTTACTTCTTCCTCATTGCTGCAAACGTAGGCGCAGTGGTGATGCCATTCATGATATTTTTCCAGGCCTCTGCCACGGGCATAAAGTTCAGGGAACTGAACCTCGAGAGCCCCTCATTCCATAAGCGTATATCCCTCACGATCATGAGGAAGGAAACTCTCCTGGGGGCCATCGTGACAGAATTATTGATGATCATGATCGAAATGACTTTTACCGGGATTAAGAATGCAGGCAGCAGCAATGTATTTGCCACTGCTTCTCAACTTGGTTCCGTCCTGACTCCCGTTGCAGGCAGATACTCCATCTACATTTTCGGAATAGGGCTCATATCTGCAAGCTTTGTTGCACTGGTTGTCATATCTCTTGCGAGTGCATGGGGCCTTGCTGAAACTCTTAAGATAAAAAATGATTCTGTATGGGCCATATATGTGATTGAAAGTTTTCCAGCAATGATTGCAGCGATTCTCATACCCTCTGCACTGATGATCAGCATTACCCTATATCTTCTGGTTTTCTTTGTGATTGTTCTCATTGGGCCCATGATGATACTTGGCGTCATTGGGAAAAACAGATCAATAATGGGGGAACTTGTCAGCGGAAATCGTTACCAGTACATCTATTGGGCCACTTCTGTGCTCATAATATCCACTGCAATGATCTCACTGCTTTACTGATTGACGATATTTTCTCCGGAATAAAGGAAGGGATCTTCAACTTATCTTGCCCTAAAAGTGTGAAGGCCATTATAGAAAAGAAGGGGAAGGACTGGATGATTAAGCCATTGAAATAATGCTGAGAGAGAAGTTCAACATGAGCAGGGGGGAATGCAGGGGCGTTTCTCAACGAAACATTATATGATTTCTCCCAGACATCCGTCATACTTACACCATGGAAAAGGAGAACATATACAGCGGTGCACGGGGATATGCTGCACATTCAGGCCAGGGCCATAAGATCGTGGTGATGAAGATTCCCGGGGAGGATGAGAACATCCTCCATACTCTAATACTTGAGAAGTCCCATACAAGGCTGGAGCTTATTTACAGGCAGGATCCCCCAAGAGGGCTGGCGGAAAGCAAGGCGGAATTGTCTACGTATATTGTAAGGGCCAAATTCAGGTTTGACTTTAAGGATGATTCCTCTGCGTATATTTAGGGATGGGTCGATGATGCAAAGAGTGAAGGAAAGGATTTGAGAAAGGAGAACCTGGACAGGGTTATGAATAATGCAAGATGGCTCATTCAGGAGATATCCCAGAGGCTGTAATGGATGGCAGGAAGGAAGAACACTAAAGGTAAAACAAAGGGTCCATCATAGCGGCACCTCAAGGAAAAAGGGCAGCATGAGCAGGGTGTCATATGGATTCCATGAAAAACTGAAGCATGTCCTTGGGGCCTCACCCTCCTCTCCTTGCTTGCAGCATTTGAGGTGTTTTCCATACCAGTTGTCAATGGAATAATTGATCTCTTAGGGGTAGGCGGACAATTGCAGGAATAATATGGCTCAGTGAAGCTGCATTTTGCGGGAGGATTAGCTGCGGTACTTGATGCTGAAGAAAAGCATAAATATGGTAGATCTATTG